>JBCDBC010000053.1:0-11645 GCA_039184535.1 Bacteroidota bacterium
CTACTCTAATCGTCTTTTTTACGATATTCACGGCAAGCTGATTCGCTGGTGAATGCCATAAGAACATACTTCCGGAAACACTTGCAACGCATTTTCCTCTTTTTGAGGAAGATCAGCCTTCCTGGCTTCAGGGGTATGGGGGTGTATGATGTCCTGAAATTCTTCTTTGACGGACTCTTTGACGGAAAATTCACCCTCATGGCAGCGGCCATGTCCTACAACTTCTTCTTTTCTCTCTTTCCGCTGCTGTTCCTTATTCTATCGGTCATTCCCTACTTCCCGGTAACGGACTTCGACCTGCAGGAGGTCATCATCGACTACCTACAGCAGATTCTCCCGGCAGCCACCCGACCGCTACTTGAGTCTATCATTGTTTCCTTGAAGGACATTCCCTTCCAATTGATCATCCTGAACGTGTTCCTGACCCTATACGGGGCTACACGTGGGATCATCGCCATGATGAAGGCCTTCACTAAGGGGGAGGAGAACTTCGAGATCTTTAAGCGTAGAAATATCTTCCAGTTGTATGGGATCGCCTTCTTAATTTTGATTGTCTTGGCTTCCCTGGTGGCTGTCTCTATTGGGGCTTTGATTACGGGAGAATCCTTCATCCAATACCTAAGGGTGGAAGGTATGCTGGGCAAGTCTTTCTATTTGATTCTGCTAAAAGCGCTGAACTCTCTCGTACTCCTTTTCCTGATATTCTTTAGTATCTCAATCATCTACTATCTGGCACCTGCCACCAAGCAGCGCTGGAACTTCATTACGCCAGGGACAGTATTAGCGGGATTACTTATGTGGCTTACGCTCATGGGCTTCCAGTACTTCTTCAGCAGTTTCTCCAACCTCAACCAGATTTACGGTTCGGTAGGTGCGGTTATCCTATTGATGATCTGGTTTTACTACATTTCTATCACCCTCTTGATAGGCTTCGAAATGAATGCCGCCATAGACCTGGCATCCTACCACCGGAGAGAAAAAATCAAATTGATCTTCAAGACAGAGGAGGAACCGGTAGCGGAAGCAGAGGAGTAGTTTGGTGAGTATTATGCATAATTTTCTTGGACGGGCTGCTTTAGCTGCCCATAACTTCAACGGCAGCTAAAGCAGTCGATCCAATTTTTATGAGCCCACCATTTCAATGGTGGGAAGCCATATCACAGTGTGGGCGAAAAATCTTTCCCCCCTACCGTATTATGGGCCTATAAAATCCCAAAAAGGGTAGAGCCACGATGCATCGCGGCTCTACAGTTGTATGTTCAATATCACAGTCCAGCGTTGGGTTTAAACCCGACGTTATGGTATATTATTCCTGATTCTCCATATAATCCAGCGCCAGATTAGCCAGTACTTTCACTCCATTCACGAAACCACTCTCATCTATGTAAAAGTCGGGTGTATGGTGGGGAGCAGCGTCTTTAGGGTCTACCTCTGCTGGCCTGCCTCCAAGGAACACGAATAGTCCTGGCGCTTCCATGGCATAATAGGAGAAATCTTCTGCTCCTGTTCTGGCTACTTGTAGGTGGACCTTGTCTTCCCCCACAGCTCTTTGAAGGGTAGGCAGCATGTCCATGGTCAACTGTGGATTATTATAGGTTACGGGATAACCTTTGAAGATTTCTACTTCAGCAACCGCACCCGATGCAGCCGCAATGGAAGTGGCAGTATGCTTGATTTTTTTATGGATGAGGTCCTGCATATCAGTATCCAGGGTTCTGATGGTGCCTATCATTTCACATTGTTCGGGAATGATGTTGTTACGGATTCCCCCTCTGATGAGTCCTACTGAGATGACAGCAGCTTCCTTGGTTAGTTCCGTCTGACGGCTGATAATGGTCTGGAGACCCATCACAATCTGTGCGGAAGCCACAATGGGGTCTACCCCTCCCCATGGTTGGGAACCGTGAGACTGTCTTCCTTTGACTACTATACGGAATCTGTCAGCTGCTGCCAATGCACCTCCGGGCTTATACCCTATGTGTCCGGCTTCTAGCTGAGAATTAATGTGAAGCCCAAATACAGCATCTATCTTGGGATTCTCCATGACTCCCTCTCTCACCATTAGATCTGCTCCCCCTTCTTCTCCTTCAGGGGCACCTTCCTCGGCTGGTTGGAAGATGAATTTAATGGTTCCCGGTATATCCTCTTTGACTTCAGACATGATTTCTGCTACGCCCATGAGAATGGCTACGTGCGTATCATGACCACAGGCATGCATAACACCCGTTTCTATTCCGTTGTATTCTGAAATCACCTTGGAGGCGAAAGGGATGTCCACCCGCTCAGTTACTGGAAGGGCGTCCATGTCCGCCCTAAGGCCTACTACCGGTCCTGGCTTACCGCCTTTCAGGAGACCTACCACACCCGTATAAGCTATTCCTGTTTGAACCTCTATTCCCAGGCTACGGAGATGATTAGCTACATACTCAGCTGTTTTGTATTCTCTGTTGGATAATTCTGGATTGGCGTGAAGGTGTCTACGCCATTCTACTACCTTAGCCTCTATGGCAGTGGCTTTTTCATTAATCAGGCTTTCCAGCGCATTCTGGGCCTGGGTACTTATGCCTCCAAATAGAAGACACAGTCCTGTTAGGAGTAAATTTCTCATGATGTCTAAAGGCTTGTAATTGACAATTGTTAAAAAGAACAGCTCATAAATTAAGCTTAAGTTAAGCCATTATTAAGCCTGATTCAACTATTAAATCCATGGGGGAGTTTTTGAATTTAGGAGAATGTCTTATCTTACCAAGTGCTGCATTATACGTAACCCTATGAAAACTCATCAACTTTGGCCCTTCAGTCTCATGGCATTAGCCTTATTGATCTGGGGGGTAGCATCCTGTTCTGATAATCTCGCCAAAACATCTCAAGTAGAAGAAGATCCAGGTTATAGCCCTGAAGCTGTACTTGACAGCCTGGGGATAGAACTACCCACTCCTTCTCCTCCAGTAGCCAATTATGTGAATGCCGTTCAAACTGGCGACCTTCTCTTTCTGGCTGGCAAAGGCCCCAGAAAAGCGGATGGAACGAATATTACCGGGAAGCTTGGCCAGGATTTAACCATTGAAGAAGGCTATGCCGCAGGGAGGTTGGTAGCCATTAATCATATAGGCGTATTGAAAGCCGAATTGGGAGACCTCAAACGTGTCAAGCGGATCGTGAGGGTGATGGGAATGGTGAACTCTGATCCTGCCTTTGAAGATCAACCCAAGGTGGTCAATGGCTACTCAGATCTGATGGTGGCTGTGTTTGGCGATAGAGGGAAGCATGCTCGTGCGGCTGTTGGAATGGTGGCCCTTCCTGGCAATATCGCCGTAGAAGTAGAAGCCATAGTAGAGATAGAATAAGTCTGATAAGATATTTCCCTTTTCTTGAGGGGAGAAGTACCATAATACAACCGCTGAAAGCCCTTTGCTGATGAAATGGAGGTTCCTCACCTTTCTGATACTTTATACGCTTACCTTAAGCGGCCTTTATTCACAGCAAGCTACCGTAGATTCTCTCTTTACTGATTTCTACCAAAATGATAGTCTTCCCCTATGGGAAGCTTTTGAGCTTATCTCAGATTCTCTGGAAGCTGATGAGAGATGGGAAGAGACTCAGGTATTTTCAGACAGCATATATAGGCTTGGAGTTTCTCTGGATGATACTCTTCTCACCTATGCAGCTTTATATCCATTAAGCAGGACCTATGTAAACCTGAATGATTCTCTAAAAGGAGATAGCTTATTCAGAGAAGCCAATCGACTGAAAGCCATGCATGGGTATCAGTTAGATGGGGAATACAGTGCGGAAGATGGTATACTCACCTGGGAAAGCATCCGGTTTTCTTTATCCATTTTTGCTGATAGTACCCACAGTCTTAGCTTAGATGAAGCCTATCAGGCCCTGAAAGATGGAAAGTTCTATCCTCAATTTCCCGGACCGGGGTTAACTGACAGTCTGACCTACTGGGTAGCTATGCGGGTAAGAGGATTTGAGGATAAGGATGAAAGAACCTTGTTTTCTATTGGGATTGAAGAATATAGCTGGGACTCTGTTTATATATACTTCCCCAGAATAAAAGAAGATAGTAGCTATGAATACAAGACCTTACTGACCGGAATCAGGGTTAGAGAAAAAGATAAAACGGCAGTAAAAGACTGGCGAAATTTCTTTTACCTCAATGTGAGAAAGGGGGAGACCAGAACGGTACTGTTAAAGGTATTAGCCTCCGAGAATGACCAACCCAGTCCCATGAGACTAGCGAGTCATCCACCTGACTTCCTGGAAGGCAGAGATGCACGCTACTCTCTGGGTATCAAAATTTTTGCCGGTATCCTGATCGTGCAGTTGCTCTATTTCTTGCTGTTATTTATTTCCACACGAGAACGATCCTACCTGCCATATCTGTTGTTCATCTTTGGGGTATTCTTCTTTGTGGCTACCGATATTTGGTATGCTGATGTATTTCCCTTCCATCTCAGGCATTATTGGTTCTTCTACATTCTGGGCTTTGTAATAGCCGGGATAGGCTTGTTGGCCTTTGCGCTAAGGTATTTGAATGTGAAGGAACTGCTCCCAAAATCCTATAAAGTAACAAAGGTGTTTATGTACATCTTTGTCGCCCCTCCCATCACGCTTTTGTTGATCCTTCCACTCAATTTCCTTCCCTACGAGACACTCGCATCATTTTCCGAGACGTTTATAGATATCCTTAATAAGGTAGCCAACTCGCTCATTTTTGCCATTTTAGTCCTGACTTTCATTGGCTTCATTTTCACCATTGTATTGGGTGTTCAAGCCTTAAAGAAAGGGTATAAACCTGCTAAGCCTTTTCTTTTGGGGATGATCATTTTGATCATATTTGTAGGAACAAACGCAGTCCTGGTCCTGATTGGAAATGTTACTGACATAGAGTTATCGTCTGTTAGTCATGAAACTTTAGCCTTTTCATCCGCTTTTGGGATAGTGCTCCAAATGATTGTATTCGCGTTGGGAGTAGGTCTCAAGATTAACCTCCTACAGGAAGAGAATGAAAAAGCCATGGAGGAGAAGCTGATTGCGCAACAGGATCAGTTGAAAGTACAGGAAGAAGCCAATGAGAAGCTGCTACAGGCGGATAAAATGAAGGATGAGTTCCTGGCCAATACCTCTCACGAACTACGTACGCCCTTAAACGGTATTCTGGGTTTGTCAGAGGCAGTTCATGATGGGGTTACAGGTCCTATACAAGCGGAAACCCGTGAGAATATGCAAATGATCATAGGTTCCGCCAGAAGGTTGGGAAGTTTGGTCAATGACCTGCTGGATTTCTCCAAGCTGAAGAACTTTGACATTCAACTACAGCAAAAACCCCTAGACATTCGCTCTCTTTCTCAGGTGGTCATGAAAGTGAGTGAATCCTTGATTGTAGAAAAAAAACTTGACCTCCAAATGGATATAGGGCCAGGTCTCCCTGCCGTATATGCAGATGAGAATAGGCTTCAACAAATTCTATATAACCTCATCGGGAACGCCATTAAGTTCACAGATGAAGGAGTAGTACGCCTAAGCGCTAAGCAGGAAAATGATCGGGTTATAGTTTCAGTAGAAGATACAGGCATAGGGATTTCCCAAGATAAGCAGGAAGGCATATTCCGTTCTTTTGAGCAGGGAGATGGGTCATCAGAAAGGAAGTATGGAGGGACAGGTCTTGGACTGAGTATTACGCGCCAATTGGTAGAGCTGCATGGGGGACACATCTCAGTAGACTCAGAAGTAGGGAGAGGGTCCGTATTCTCCTTTGACCTACCCATAAGTGCTGAAGATGCTCAGGAGTTACATGTAGCAGAAGTCTCTGTTCCTTCCATCAAGGGGGCTCCCTTGTCATTAGTTAAAACCGCTACAGCCCTGGCAGAGGAAGAACTGGCCGAACAAGTAGAGGCACATACACGGGCCGTATATAGAATTTTAGTGGTAGATGATGAAGCTATCAACAGGATGGTCCTCAAAAACCATCTGGCACATGAAGCTTATGAAGTGGTCATGGCTGAAGATGGTTTGCAAGCATTGGACATTCTCAAGTCCGGTAAGCAGATAGATTTGGTGCTTCTGGATGTGATGATGCCCAAGATGTCTGGCTTTGAAGTATGTGAGCAGCTAAGGGAAAACTATCTAGCCTCAGAACTACCTATCATCATGATTACGGCCAAGAATCAGGTGGCGGATCTGGTTACAGGCCTAAGTTCAGGAGCTAATGACTACATCGTTAAGCCTTTCTCCAAGCAGGAATTACTGGCCCGTATCAAAACGCATATAGATCTTCTGACCATTAATGCGGCTACAAGTAGATTTGTCCCCTTTGAGTTTCTCCGTTCTCTGGGTAAAACCAACATCACGGAAGTCCAGCTGGGAGACCAGGTGTCTCGTACTGGAGCCGTACTATTCTCAGATATACGGGGATACACTTCCCTTGCGGAAGATATGAGCCCGGAACAGACTTTTGCCTTTCTGAATGCCTATCTGGGAAGGATGGGTCCGGTCATCCAGCGGCACGGGGGCTTTGTTAACCAGTTTTATGGAGATGGAATCATGGCCTTATTTCTGGATAAGGCAGATAATGCGCTTAGAGCAGCTATCAGCATGATACAAACGCTACAAGCATATAATGATGAACGAGAAGATAAGCACAGACAAGCCTTAAGAATAGGCATAGGCTTGCACATAGGTTCCCTCATGATGGGGATGATAGGAGATGATAAAAGACTAGATACAGGATTGGTGGCTGATACGGTGAATACCAGTTCCAGGATAGAAGGCCTGACCAAGCAGTTTGGGGTAGATATTCTTATCAGTGGGGCTATTTATGATCAGTTAGAAAAACCAGAGGATTTTCAACTGAGGTATTTGGGGGAAGTAAAAGCAAAGGGCAAAGAGGAAATCATCAGGTTATATGAATGTTTTGATGGCGTCAGTGAAGAGGAAATTAGGTTAAAGAAAGAAAGCCTGGAGTTATTTCAGCAGGGAGTTAAGCATTATCAGGAAGGAGATTTCTCACAGGCGGAAGCTGTCTTCTTAGAAGTATGCGACCTTAATCCTGGAGACAGATCGGCCAGTATCTTACAGGAAAAAGCCAGTCATCAGTTAAGCCAAATAAGGTAGGCAGAAAAGATCCCTATGGACATCCTGTTTCCTGAAGAGCTTATCGGGACTCCTGGATTGGGAATAGTCAGTACGCTATCTTGTTATGAGATTAGCATAAATTAGGCTAATTTAGGTCTTCTAGCCTATGATGAGGAATCTTATACTGGGATGTAAGCGCACCATTTTTCTGTTAATTCTGGCCATTGGTCCTTTGGGATTAATTGCTCAGAAACTCCCTTTGGACTCTCTTCTTAGAGAATTTTCCAAGCTGGATACCCTTACCGCAGAAAAGGCTTATAACCGCATCTCCAGTGAGCTGGATTCTCTCGAAAACTGGTCCGCCTTACAAGTATTTTCAGATAGCATATATCGTCAATCTGTCATCAGCAATGATACAGTGCTAATGTATGAGTCTCTATATGGCTGGTCAAGTGCACTTTACGAACGGAATGATAGTACGTTGGCGGACAGCATAGATGAAGTGGCGGATGTTCTCAAAGCCATATATGGCTTCAAATTAGATGACGATAAAACTTCAGTCAACAATCGCTACAACTATATCAGTATCATGAACTCCCTGCTGATTTTTGCAGACAGTAGCAATGCCCTAGGTGTAGAGGAAGCTTTTAATACTTATAAAAGGGGAGAATTTTACCCACAATACCATGGAGGTGAAATGGATCATGAGGTTACTTACTGGGTAGCTATGCGAGTGAGGGGGCATGATGACAAAGATGAAGAATCGCTCTTTTCTCTCGGTTTGGATCAGATCTCTTGGGATACAGCCTATTTTTACTTTCCTCGTATTCAGCCTGATAGTACTGTAGGCTTTGATTCACTATTTACAGGCTTAAAAGTCCATAATGATGATAAAACTGCCGCTAAGGATTGGCGAACTTTTTTCTACTTAGATATGCCCAAAGGGGCTACTAAGACCTTTCTGACTAAAATACCTTCTGCAGTAGAAGATTTTCAACCTAAAAGAGTACGCTTCACCTATCATGAACCAGATTTTCTCACGGTTATAGAAGTTTCCTTTTACAGAGACTTGGGAATTTTTATTGCCATTTTAGTGGTACAATTATTTTATTTTCTGCTACTGTATCTCTCTTCCCGAGAAAAAATTTATCCTCCTTACTTACTCTACATTTTTGGGGTACTATTATTCGCAGCTACTGCCTACTGGTACAATGATCTTTTTCCACTGGATCCTAATAACTATTGGTTTTTCTATCTGGGAGGCTTTCTGATAGCTGGATTAGGCCTTCTAGCATTTACCCTGAGGTATCTTAATGCCAAGGAACTCCTCCCAAAATCCTATAAAATCACTAAGGGCTTTATGTATGGCTTTGCCATTCCGCCACTGTCCTTAATGCTTTTACAGGCGTTGAACTTTGTTCCCTCTTTGAGACTAGAAAACCTACCGGAGTCTCTCTTGAGTACACTGAATGCCATAGCACAGGTATTGGTGATGATCACCCTTATGTCAACCACAGCCAGTCTCATTATGACCATTATTTTAGGGATTCAAGCTTGGAGACAAGGCTATGAACCTGCCAAGCCCTTTTTGGTAGGAATGGTGATACTGATTCTATTCATTGGATTGACACCTGTAATAGCTGTAGGAGCTACCTGGCTATTTTTTGAAGGACTTACCTTCGAAAGAGTAATCCTTGCAGCAGAAGTGGGGATTGTACTCCAAATGATCGTATTCGCCTTGGGAGTGGGGCAAAAAATCAAGCTACTCGAAAAGGAGAATAAACGGGCCTTGGAAGAAAAACTCAACGCACAAGAAAAGGCCAATGATCGCCTGAGGCAGACTGATAAGATGAAGGATGAGTTCCTGGCTAACACTTCCCACGAACTACGCACTCCCCTTAACGGTATTCTCGGTCTATCAGAGGCTATACATGACGGGGTAACCGGGCCTATATATCCTGAGACCAGAAAGAACCTGGAGATGGTCATTAGCTCTGCCAGAAGACTTAGTAGTCTGGTGAGTGATCTGCTGGATTTCTCCAAGCTAAAGAATTTTGAAATTCACCTTCAGAAAAAGCCCCTTGATATCAGGTCGCTTTCTCATGTAGTCCTTCAGGTCAGTGAGTCCCTCTTAGGAGAAAAGGACATAGAGTTGGCCATGGACATAGAGAATGGCCTACCTGCCGTATCAGCAGATGAGAACAGGCTCCAGCAAATTCTTTACAACCTGGTGGGAAATGCCATCAAGTTTACAGAAGAAGGAGCGGTCATCATTAAAGCCAGACAGGAGGGAGATAAAATTAAGGTGGCAGTTGAAGATACGGGTATAGGCATAGCAGAAGACAAACAGGAAGGGATCTTCCGATCCTTTGAGCAGGGAGATGGCTCAACTGAACGTAAATATGGGGGCACAGGCCTGGGACTTAGCATCACCCGCCAATTGGTAGAACTACATGGGGGTAGCATCAGTGTACATTCTGAGGTAGGCAGAGGGTCTACCTTTAGGTTTGACCTTCCCATCAGTACGGAAGAGGCGCAGGAACTCAGTAGTGCAGAGGTTTCTGTTCCTACTTTTGATAAATCTCAGTTTAAGGGAATTCAGACAGCTTTTGCCCTACCGGAGGAGGAGTTGATGGAAAGAGTGGAAGAGACAGCTAAAACTACCTACAAGATACTGGTCGTGGATGATGAGCCTATCAATAGGATGGTGCTCAAAAACCACTTGAGTAAGGGACCCTACGAAATTACCTCTGCAGAAGACGGCGTAGAGGCTTTGGAAATTATAGAAACATCTGAGAAAGGGTTTGATCTGATATTACTAGACGTGATGATGCCCAAGATGTCGGGCTATGAGGTATGCCAGAAATTGAGAGAGACCTACCTACCTTCAGAGCTCCCCATTATCATGATCACCGCCAAAAACCAGGTGTCTGATCTAGTCACGGGACTCACTACAGGTGCAAATGATTATATCGTAAAACCTTTCTCCAAGCAGGAGTTACTGGCCAGAATCAAGACCCACATAGATCTGCTGACGATAAACGCGGCTACCAGCAGATTTGTTCCTTATGAATTTCTTCGTTCTTTGGGGAAGGATAATATCACAGAGGTACATCTGGGAGATCAGGTATCCCGTACGGGGACGGTGCTTTTCTCGGATATCAGAGGATATACTTCCCTAGCTGAAGACATGTCTCCAGAGCAGACCTTTGCCTTTCTAAATGCATACCTCGGGAGAATGGGGCCTGTCATCCAGGAGCATGGAGGATTTGTGAACCAGTTCTATGGAGATGGCATCATGGCCCTTTTCCTGGACGAATCAGATAAAGCCCTTAAGGCATCTGTGAATATGATACAGACGCTGCGGGACTATAATGACGAGCGGCATGATAAGCATAGACAAGCACTTAGAATCGGGATAGGTTTACATATGGGTTCCCTGATGATGGGGATGATAGGAGACGATAAGCGCTTAGATACCGGACTGGTAGCTGATACGGTCAATACCAGTTCGCGCGTGGAAGGCCTAACCAAGCATTATGGAGTAGATATTCTCATCAGTGGGGCTATCTATGACCAACTCAGTTCTCCAGAAGAATTCCACCTGAGATACCTCGGGAAGGTTCAGGCCAAAGGCAAGGAAGAGACCCTGGACTTATATGAGTGTTTTGATGGGGGAGAAGAGGAAGAGATTAAACTGAAGAAGGAAAGTTTAGCCACCTTCAAGGAAGGAATCTCCTGCTATCAGTCCGGAAAGTTTACGGAGGCAGTAGCCGCCTTCTCCAAAGTGCTAGCGGCCAATCCTGCTGACAAGCCTGCCAAACTATTTTGGGAAAAAGCACAATCCTACGGCAATCAAGAACCTTCTGAACATTGGACCGGAATAGAGGTTCTATAGATATCCACTGCTAAGTTTAAGAGAAAGTTTAAGGTTAAGTGTAAGTCTGGGAGTAAGGTTCTAGGAGTGGAAATAAATATATTCTCTCATGCATCTCCTATGAAAATCCGTTCAACCACTGCAAGCCTTTTACTATTAGCCTGTTTATTTGTCTTTTCCTCTCTGGGGTTGATGGCCCAGAACGCTGTGCTGGACTCATTGTTAAGAGATTTTGAGAATAATGATAGCCTGTCTCCCGGTTGGGCCTTTCAGGAAATAGATGATGAGTTGAGAGAGTTAGAAAGATGGGAAGACCTCCGGGCTTTTTCTCAAGTTCTATATGATTCAGCCCTGGTCAGAAATGATACTGCCCTATGGTATATGTCTCTTTTTGGGTGGAAAGCAGCTCTGGAGGGTCAGGGAGATACGACCATTTTAGATAGCCTGGGAAGAGAGGCCTTGTCTCTCAAAACCAACTTTGGCTTCATGCTTTCCGATCAAAGAGGTAGCCAAAGTAACCAGTACAATTACACCGATTTAAAGTACTATTTCCTGATTTTCTGCGATAGTACTAACCAGCTTAATGTAGGGGAGACTTATGAAGCATTTCAGGAAGGTAAATTTTATCCACAAACCCCTGATCATTATACCGTAGATAGCCTTACTTACTGGGCAGCCATCCGGC
>JBCDBC010000054.1:0-11570 GCA_039184535.1 Bacteroidota bacterium
GCTGGTTTCTCAGCAGGCTTTTCTTCCTGCTTTTCAGGTTCAGCCTTCTTCTCAACAGGCTTTTCTTCTGCTTTCTCTGGTTCAGCCTTTTTCTCAGCAGGCTTCTCGTCCTGCTTTTCAGGTTCAGCTTTCTTCTCAGCAGCCTTTTCTTCTTTCTTCTCTGGTTCACCTTTCTTCTTCTCCTGCTTCTCTGGCTCAGTCTTTTCCTCAGCAGACTTCTCGTCCTTCTTCTCAGGCTCAGCTTTCTTCTCGACAGGCTTCTCCTCTTTCTTTTCTGGCTCTACTTTTTTCTCTGAAGGTTTCTCCTCTTTCTTCTCTGGTTCAACTTTCTTCTCTGCAGGTTTCTCTTCCTGCTTCTCAGGTTCCGCTTTCTTCTTAACAGGTTTCTCTAACTTTTTCTTTTTAGACCTAGCCTTATTCTCCATAGCCTTTTCCTCTGCTTTCTCAGGTTCAGCTTTTTTCTCAACAGATTTCTCTTCATTCTTTTCAGATGGGCTTTTGGGGTTTTCTTTTAGGGGTCCCTGGGATTCAGAAATAGTAGGAGGTACCTTTTTTAAGGTGGGGAGCACAGTTCTCTTCAAGATCGCAGGAGGTGAAATAGTACCTTTTAGGCTTGGAAAAGCTCGGAAGGAATTCGAGATACCGGTCAATTTGATATCAGACTGGATGATTTTGAGGCTATCAGCTTTCGCATTTTTCAGGCTGTCCTTTTCCAGTCCCGAAACTTTGGTTGTCTCAGAGGTAGATTTTTCTTTCGCAGTTTGGCCCATCAGGGCTGTACTGGAAAAGAAAAAAAGCAACAAAATGAAGCTAAGGGTTTTATCTGCTACTCGCCTGCCGCACATCCAATCTAAATCATGCTATCTAACAGCAGCACATAAAACGCCTCGGGATACAGAATAGAACTCCTTTGAAGAAGTGAGGGTGGTTAAAAAGGTATGGCTATTTATTCAATAGGTGAAATATCCAACTCTCTAAAAACGACTTATAAGGTATTTAGTTTCAGTTGTAACTCCTTCCTGTAAGATTTACCAATAGGAACCAGTAATTCTTTCACGGAAATGGTATTCTCCTCTATCAAAGAGATATCCTGGAGATTTACGATAAAAGATCTATGGACTCGCATAAACTTATCTTCCGGTAGTCTGCTGATCAGCTTCTTCATAGTGGCGTGAATGGTATATTTCCCTTTAGCAGTATATAGCTTGATGTAATCCCCCAATGCTTCACAGCAATACAGATCTTCAAAATTTACTCTTTTCAAGAGGCCCTTATCCTTTACAAACAGATGATCCTCCTCTTCCTGTATACCCTCATCCTCCTTTCCCGATTCAGCATACTTTTCTATGGCCTGCTGAAATCGTTCTGAAGAAATGGGCTTTAGGAGAAAATCCAATACTTTAAAATTAAATCCATCCAGGGCATACTCCCTGTTAGAAGAAATGAGAATGACCTGATTAGGACTTACCATAGGAATAAGAGAAAGGCCGTTATCACCCGGCATTTCCACATCCAGAAATACGATATCTATTTCCTCCACTCCCAGGTATTCTGCTGCATCTGACGCATTTCCGCACACATGTTTAAGCGAAAGCTGAGGGTGCTTCTCTATGAGATGACTGAGAACATGGATAGAAACTCTTTCATCATCCACTACCAGACACGATAGTTCATCTTTCATCATCACGATTTTTTAACTGCGAATTCCGACTGACTAAAAATTTGTTTCATGGTGGTTTCGGCTCCCTTAGCCAGTGTTTCCACCCAAACATGAATTTGTTCCTTATTAGGAGCTTCAACTTCTATCTGCTCCATTTCCTCTAAGAGATTACTTAAGTCATTTCTCCCTACACTGCTAAAGGGATATTTTAATTTGTGAGCCTGCTTTTTGACCATTTCCCAATCTTCCTCCTCTACATTTTTATGCAATTGCTGGAGTTCAATGGGGGTTTGCTCTACAAATAACTGTAGCATCCCACTGATGAATTCCGCATCCCCCTGGGCGAGATTTTTTAAGTAGCTGAAGTCCAATTCTCCAGAAGTGATAGCTATAGCAGAAACTTTCGGCAGCTTTTCCTCTTTTACAAGTTCCACTTTGGGTATCTTAGCTTTTGCCGTATAGAACTTAATCAGAGAAAAGAGCCTCCCAGGCTCAAAAGGCTTTATGATAAAGGCATTCATCCCCACTGAAAGTACCTTCTCCTTCACCTTTATGTGAGAAGAAGCAGTCAGAGCTACTATAGGGATTTTATTCTTAGGGGATTCAAGCTCATTTCTGATATAGTGAGTGGCTTCCAAACCGTCCATTTCCGGCATCTGGATATCCATGAGAATGAGGTCAAAGGGTTCAGCTTTTACCTTTTCTACTCCCTTTAGCCCATTATCTGCTATTGTGACATCTGCCTTCCAATTTCCCAACATATGCTCCAAGACCTTTTGGTTAATGCGCATATCCTCTACCACAAGGATCCGTGTACCTTCCAGGTCAAACTTCACCACTTCTTCTGACAGGTTCTGCTGGTCCTGTACTTGCTGGGGAGCGTCAGTTTCCTGGAATGGGAGCATGACATTAAAGGTGGACCCTTCTCCAAGTTCACTCTCAACGGATATACTCCCTCCCATCAGATCTATCAGTAGTTTAACGATAGATAGTCCCAAACCAGAGCCTCCGTACTTACGCGTGGTCTCCTTACTGGCCTGCACAAAGTTGTCAAATATATAGGGAAGCTTGGATTCGGGAATACCTATTCCTGAGTCCTTAATGGAGAAATGGACCATATGGGTAGCATCCTCTGTAGACATGAGAGAAACAGAAATACTCACCTCTCCTTTCTCCGTAAACTTAATGGCATTATCTACCAGGTTATTCAGGATCTGGCCTAATCTGAGAGAATCAGCCTTTACAAATTCCGGCAACTCAAAATCCAACTGAAGTTTTACCTTGAGATTTTTCTCTCTGGCTTTGGCTTTACCAGTATTATAGGTGTTTTTCAGTAATTTCGTCAGATTAAAGGGGATCTGCTCAAGCTCCAGGCTTTTCTCTCTCAGTTTGGAATAATCCAGTATATCATTCAGAATAGCTAGCAGATTCTTACTGGAGAATTTCATATCTGCCACATATTCCTGCTGCACATTATCCAGACCTGTATCCAGGAGCAGGTTCATCATCCCCAGCATGCCATTTAGTGGAGTCCGTATCTCATGGCTTACATTGGCATAGAACTGTTCCACCACTTCCTGAGAACGAATGAGTTCCTTCTCAATCTGCTTTCTTTCGCGGATTTCATTAATGAGTCTTTGGTAGGCCAGGCATCCTTCCAGGGAAACGGTAAACTTGCTAATGACATTCTGCAACTTGTGTAGAAATCCTCCCTTAAAGGCTGGCTCACCGCGATAGGCATACAGTTTGAGAAAACCTATTTTTCCTAGCCTTATGATACCATATGCCCCTTGCTCTATATCCTTTTCATGTATGTACTCATGACTTCCCTCCTCCTCCACCTGAAAAGAAAAGAAGGGTTCCTTTTCTAATCTTTCCAAAATGGAATGATTATGAGGCAGCACAGAATCCTCCACTCTTTGTTCAGGATGTGCATATCCTAGCTGGTACCCCTGGGCTTCTTTTTCTCGTAGATAGGAAGATTTCAGCCAAATAGAGGCAAAAGCCAGGTTTTTCCTGCTGATCAAGGTTTGCAAAAACCTGTCTGAATTTTTATGAAAATCCAAAGACTGGCCCACTGATAGGGATAACTCATAGAGTAAGGATATATCCTGGACTATTTCCGTGCTAATCTTATCCATGCATCATTCCCATCACTATGGTTTTATTGAAGAATTCCAGTCTGTTTTCTCCATAGGAGGAAATTTCCCCAAGGGTAAGGGCACCTGAGAATACAAATTCTTCCCCACTGATTTTAATTTCATTTTGGACGGCTTCCAGTTCTCTGCTGAAATCATCTCCCAGAAATAGTACCCTGGAAATACAGTCTATCATGAGAATAGATTGCTTTTCTACTTCCTCTGAAAAACAGGACCTAGCGGCTTCTGCAGCTGACCCTATCAAGGATTCTTTTTCACCTTTGAGAATATTCAAGACAGAATTCATAGGCACTTCTCCTACACAAATTAGATGACCTTCCTCATTTACTGTAATAGGATCCCTTACTACATCCTCTTCTCCCTCCTTGGTTATGCCAAAGGGGAATCCCTTAGCTATGTCAAAGAAGTTTTCTCTAGTAATTTCCCCTCCTCCATTAGCTTCTATCACTTCTTTGTACACCTCAAAGGCATTTTGCCAGTTCAGTTCCTTGATGACGGTATTTTCTGTATCAGTTGCCACAAAGGGCCCCATGATTCTTTTCCATCCATGTTTTACCCCCAGCTTCACCTGTTTTTCCAGTACTGCCAGTATAGCCGCATTCTCAAATGCCCCTTCATTGGTCATCACGCATGGCATGGGTTTCAGGCTTAAGGATCCTGCGCCGCCGCCTATGTAGTGGACCGCATTGCCCCACCTGTTATGCATATAGGCAAGGAACTGGCCTATGTTGGACGCCAGTCCATCTACCAGCATCAAGACCGTGGGTCGGTAAGGCTGGTTCTCAGGAATTTCTAACCAATCTCCTTCATACTTACTGATATCAGGAATGACCACAGGTTTGTCCGAGGTTTGAAGAAATTTGATGACACAGGCATCTGTGAATTTTGAAGTTTGATAAATGACACCTGGAAAAATGGCTCCAAGGAAGGTAATTTCTTCTTCATTAAATGCCTTCACTAACTGCTCCAGATCCAACCCAGCTTCCTCTCCAAGCAAGATTGAGGGGGTTAGCCCCTCTCCTTGCATGTTATCCTTAACCGCTTCCAGGATGCTGGATATGGTGGGATTATGAATGATTATGTCTGTCATAAGTGTAAAATTGCTCAACATATCAAATTCACAATTCCCATTAATTCTTAATAGATGAAATATATTTATCTATTACACTCCTGTATTTTTTTATGGGTACTTTCTTACAAGAGGATTTCTTTACGGAAGTAGTTTTTCCTGAAGAAATTAGCGAGTTGCCTTTAGCAGATTCTTAGCCTAGATTTGCAGCGTTTGAAGCAGATAGGTAATTAACAGATAGAGAAGAAGTCTACTTCCTCATCCATCCACAACAGAGTTAACCCTAGACCGTTTCATATACATACTTTGATATTTTAAGCTATTTACATGTTTGAACTTTTTCCTTCAGATCAGGAATTACAGAGAAGAGACGAACTAAAGCGCCTGAAAGAGTTAGGGATTAATCCCTACCCTTCTGAAACATTTGATGTTAACAGTACCACTGTAGCCATCAAGGAAGGATTTACTGAAGGTAGTGAAGGCTGGGAAGAGATCAGCCTGGCTGGTAGAATTACCAGTAAGCGGGATATGGGGAAAGCTTCTTTTGCAGAGTTACAGGATGCCCATGGTAAGATACAGTTGTACTTCCAACGGGATGAGCTTTGCCCTGGGGAAGATAAGACGCTGTATAACCAGGTGTACAAAAAGCTTACTTCCCTGGGCGATATCATAGGCGTAAAGGGATTTATTTTCTTAACTCAAACTGGTGAAATCACCCTGCATGTAAAGGCGTTTACCATACTTTCAAAAATTATCAAGCCTATCCCTTTCCCAAAGGAGACTGAGGGAAAGATATATGATACTCTTACTGATAAAGAGCAGCGTTATCGGATGCGTTACCTGGATATGATTGTCCACCCTGAGGTCAGGAAGACTTTCATCCAGCGGACCCAGATTGTACAGGCTATGCGGGACTTCCTGAATGAGAAATCCTACCTGGAGGTAGAGACCCCTATCCTGCAACCTCTCTATGGAGGTGCTGCTGCACGCCCCTTCAAAACTCACCATAACACCCTAGATATGACCCTGTACTTGCGTATAGCTAATGAGCTGTACCTGAAGCGGTTAATAGTAGGAGGATTTGATGGGGTATATGAATTCTCAAAGGACTTCAGAAATGAGGGAATGTCCCGTTTCCACAATCCTGAGTTTACTCAGATGGAGCTTTACGTAGCTTACAAGGATTATAAGTGGATGATGGATCTGGTGGAGGAGATGATCTCCTACATCGTACACAAGGTACATGGAACCGGAGAGATTCAGGTAGGAGATAATATGATTGACTTTGGTAGACCTTATAAAAGGTACACCATGTATGGAGCCATAGAGGAGTATACAGGTATTGATATTTCAGAGATGGATGAAGCTGCCCTTAGAAAAGTAGCAGCCGAACTTGAGGTACCTTTGGATGATACCATGGGAAGAGGCAAGATTATTGATGAGATATTTGGGGAGAAGGTAGAAACCAACTTGATACAGCCAACTTTCATCATGGACTACCCGTTAGAAATGAGCCCACTGGCTAAGAAGCATAGTGAGAAAGAGGGGTTAGTGGAGCGCTTTGAGCTGATTTGTAACAGGAAGGAATTATGTAATGCCTTTTCTGAGCTAAATGATCCTTTGGATCAGAGAGAAAGGTTTGAGTCTCAGATGGAACTGGGAAAGAGAGGAGATGATGAGGCTATGGTATTAGATGAGGACTATCTGAGAGCGCTTTCTTATGGCTTACCGCCTACAGCAGGATTAGGGATAGGGATTGATAGGTTATCTATGATACTCACCAATTCCAGCTCTATTCAGGATGTTCTTTTCTTCCCTCAAATGAAGCCAGAACAGCAGGCAGAAGTGTCTTCAGTAGCAGAGTTTGAGACCATAGGTGTAAAGAAAGAATGGGTAGAGTTATTGTACCGCCAGGGGATACTGACAGTGGATGCACTTAAGGAGGCCAACCTCAATAAAGTCTTCCAGGAAATGTGCAGTATTAACAAAAAACTGAAACTAGGGCTGACTAATCCCAAAAGGGAAGAGGTCCTATCCTGGGCTGAAGCTTAAGGATGGAAAATAAATTGCGATTTTATTCATATACAGGCACTTAGGAAATGCAGCATATTTTAATTACTTTAATAGTAATCGTAAATATTCTGTTATTTTTGTCGTGTTGAACAAGGAACCTTTGCCATAAAGTAGTGTAAGGCATTGTGTACCACTTCTAACACTCTGAAAGGTTATTCTCATGTTAGCAAATGAAATGCACGTCTTTCCAGACGAGCACCCTGAAGAATCAGTGGATCAAGACCAAACCACACAGGAAACTTCCCCATCTGAGGAAAATGCTCCTACCCAACCTGCACCAGAAGCCCAACCTACTGATGTTCCTGAAGTTGTTACGCCCGAACCTGAGCCAGCTCCTGAACCAGTAGCTGAAACTCCTTCCGAAGAACCAGCGGTTGAACCTCAAGAAACTGTAAAAGATGAAGTACAGCCAGATGATGCCGTAGAAGCACCTGCTGCTACATCTGAAGAGGAAGTCGCTTCTGAACCCGCTCAAACTGAAAAGGAAGAAACTGCCGCCGCAGATCCTCCCGCTGAAGGTGAAACAGAGTCTTCAGAAGATGGAGCAGGCGTAGCACATGTCAGTACTCCTGAAGAAATACTCGTCAGCAATACAGTCTTAAGTAAGTTGGACCAGGCCCTGGCAGACAATGAAAAAGAAGCTGAGATTATGGCTGAGGTTTCTCCGGAGGATATGATCCAAGCTTTACTTCATTTTCATCAGCAGGAGAATGTAAAACCTTTCTCACCTAAAGTTGGCCTCATCAAGAGGACATTTGATGCTAGAAATGCACAGACTGGTTTCTCAAATGATTTGGTGGAGAATTTCCGTTCAGCCTTAAATCAGTTTAATGAAAAGCGGAATAGCCAACAGGCCGTATTTGAAAAAGAAAAAGTAAAGAACTCCCAGCTTAAGAAAGAGTTGCTGGAGAAGTTAAAAGAGATAGTGGAAAGCAAGGATGCTTCCCGTATAAATGAGGTCAGAGATATTCAGGAATCCTGGAAAAGCATAGGTCATGTCCCCAAGGAGGAAGTAGAAGGGATGTACCAGACTTACAGACGTTCCTTGGATGAATTCTATCGTCTCCGTGAAATGCATAGAGAGATGATGGAGTATGACCGTAAAATTAATCTCCAGGAAAAGGAACGCCTCATTTTGGAAGCTGGTAACCTAGTACCAGAAGAAAGTGAGCGGGAAAATCCTGATGTATGGAAGGTGAGAATGGATCAGCTTTCCGAGATTCAAAAGCAATGGAGATCCGTAGGACATGTCCCCAGAGAGGATATGGACAGGGTGAATACTCAGTATCGTGAAGCCATAGATAACTTCTTCGAGATAAGACAGGGATTCCAGCAGTTTATGGAAACTGCCAGAGAAGAAAATGGAGAGAAGAAGAAAGGAATCCTGGAGAAGATGCTTCCGTTCGCCACTTTTGTGGCTGAAAAACCTCGTAAGTGGAATGAAGCTACAGCTGAGTTACGGGTGTTTCAAGAAGAATGGAAAGCCTTAGGTCAGGCTCCAAAAGCCATCAATGGAGAGCTTTGGCATAAGTACAGAGAAGTCTGCAATGCCTTTTTCTCTAATAAAGCCGCATTCTTTAAGAAGCTGGATGAGGAAAGAGCAGCTAATCTGGAAGTAAAAAGAGGAATGGTAGAGAAGGCAGAAGCGCTTTCTGCTTCTACTGACTGGGATTCTGCTTCCAGAGAACTGAAAGACCTTCAAAAAGAATGGAAAAGTGTAGGTCCTGTTCCTGAGAGATATTCTAATAAGCTTTGGAATAGATTCAGAGCAGCATGTGATGCTTTCTTTGAGAATAGACGTAAGCACTACCATTCTCAGCATTCTGAAGAATATGAGAACCTGGATAAGAAGAAGGCACTTATCACCCAGGTGATTGCCCTGAGGGAAGATAATACCACTGAAGTGGATGATGCCATCCAACAGGTAAAAGGTATCCAGGCCCAGTGGAAAGAAATAGGAAAGGTTCCTTATAAGGAGAAGGATAAAATATGGGATGAGTTTAGGAAGGAGATAGATACCTTCTTCAACCAGCTGTCCCTCAAACGCGAAGAACTTAAGGACGTGAAGCTTAAGGCGTCTCTGAATATGATGAATGATCCTGACAAGAAGGTTAGGCATCTGAAAAATCATATCAGCAGGCTTCGTAAAAAGATTCAACAGTCCAAGGATAAGGTAGATCAGTACAGCACGAATATTCAGTACATCTCTAAAGGAAAATCCGGAGATGCCCTTCGTGAACAGATTCAAGGGGAGATTGATAAGGAAAACGAGGTAATCGTTGGGTTGAAAGAGAAGTTGAAGGAATTGAATGAGCTACTGAGAAACCCTCCGAAAGAGGAAAGTCCAGCTCCGGCCGCTGCTGCTCCTGAGGCTACAGAAGCTGAAGCACCTGCAGAAGCTGCTCCAGCAGAAACTACAGAGGCTGCTACCGAGGAAGCTTCAACCGAAGAAGCTAAAGCTGAGGAAGCACCTGCTGTGGAAGAAAAATCAGAAAAAGCCGCAGTTGAGGAAACTGCTCCTGCTGAAGAAGCAGCTACCGAAGAACCGACTGAAGAAGCCCCAAAAGAAGAGGTTACTATGGAAGAGGGAAAAGAAGAATAGTCAGGGCTTACTTATACAAAAAGGATGAGGAGGATTTTTCAATCCTCCTCATTGTTATTTCTACGGTTTTGTTGTCTCTCTCGCCACTCCTCCAGGATTTTCTTCCCAAAATCATTCTCCGCCTTATAGAGTAGCATGACCTTCCTCACGGGAAGCACTCCTTTAAATTTATCATGGTACTTAAGAGATATCTCTAATTCCTGTTTTTTGTTCTCCATAAAGGAATCCAGGGTCTTTTCCAGTTCTTTATCACTCATAGAAAGTACTTTCCCTCTAATGCCTCTTTGAAGTTGTCTACTCTCCTTCTTTAGGGCTTCCATCTCATCAGAGTAAGCGTTATACACTGGCCAGAATTTTTCTGCCTCAGCGGTGGTCAAAGATAAGGTGCGGGTGATATAGGCTATTTTCAAGGTTTGAACCCTGTCCCTTACCGGCGTTTCCTGGGCCATGATTTCCCCCAGAAGGCAAATCATTATGAGGGTGCCTAAGAGTGTTTTCTTCCAAATATTTGTTACCCCAATCATATCAAAGTAGTTACCTATTCTATTTCTATATATTCATCCAGTTCGAGGTCAGAAAAGTCAATCTCATCTAATAATACCTCTTCCAATTGTTCTTCCTCTGAAAGCTCATCATTCAGTAAGTTCTCCGTATCTGGTATCACATCTTCTCCCAGTATTTCCACCAGATCATAAGAGTCATAACCTTCAAACTCTAATAGAGCTATTAAGTCATCTTGAGAAATATCTGCCAAATCTGATGATGAGGAGGTAGATTGGGAGATCCACCAGAAAGTGGCTACCAGTAGTACTACTGCCGCTGCGACAGCGCTCATCCACCTAAGAGGTCTCCTTTTAAAGGAAATAACTCTGGGTTCTTCCGTGAGATTCAGCTTGTCGGGGAATTGTTCGAAATATCCTTCCGGGACATCTATATTCTCTTCCTTCTTCAAACTCATAAGGAGAGATTCTGCGCCTATCACCTCCTCATCTGAGATAAGGTCTGCAATTTCCTCAGCCTTTTTCTCAAAATACCCTTGGGGGGTGTCCGGTCTTAGCTTATATGCTGTCTGAAGTTCCTGCAGGGAGGGAGCCTCATTCAATTCTTCAGATAGGGAGAGCTTCTCATCCACCTTTTCAGGAAGTTCATGGAAGTATTCATCCTTATTCTCATTACTGAGATCGGGCTTCAACTTTCTTAGCATAGGAGCATCAGAAAGCTCTTCCAGTAAATGTTTCATATTATCTTCCATCTCTAATTCTGTCTAAACCAATCATCTTCTCTCCTCTTAGCTTTCCTCTTTAAGGCTTTTCTCTACCTTCTTAACGGCATGATGAAAACTCGCTTTTAGTGAACCCACAGAAATTTCAAGAATGGTGGCAATCTCATCATACTTAAGTTCTTCAAAATACCTAAGTGAAAAGACCAGCTTCTGTCTTTCCGGTAAGGCCTCCACAGCCTTTTGGAGCTTCATTTGTATTTCATCTCCATCCAGATAAGTTCCTCCACTTAGGCTATGTCTTAGATCATTTTGGAGATCCTCTATATCTGTAAATGATCTCTTAGCCCTTTTCTGGATATAAGACAATGATTCATTCGTTGCAATTTTATAGAGCCAGGTCTTGAGGGAAGAATCAGCACGAAACCTATCTATGGCTCTCCATGCCTTTAAGAAGGTGTTCTGCAAAACATCATCTGCATCCTCATGTGTCCCCACTAATCTCCTTATATGGAAATATAGCATACGCTGATACTTCCGTACCACAGCATTAAAAGCCGCAGACCTAAGTTCGGGATTCTTCAGTTGATCAACAATTATTGATTCTTCTGTGGCTACCATTTGTTCATTAGACTTACTATTCTCATGAAGGTTTAATCAGTTCATGAAAATAATTGGATATTCTGCTAAAAAAATAACAGAAATCAGGCCCACATTAGGTATCAGGAAGAGGTAGTTTCTTCTTTATTGGAAATGCTTTTACCAGCTCCTTCCTCGTAACTCACAAA
>JBCDBC010000055.1:0-11537 GCA_039184535.1 Bacteroidota bacterium
CAATATAGCGGTACTAACGGTTAGGTCTACTGGGAGCGAAAGTTATGATGCTCCTCGTCCCATTTCATGGTATAGAGAAAGTACACCAGAGGGAAATCCGGCCAGGATTTTCTTCACAGGATTGGGACATAACGCTTCAAATTTCACAGGAGATGATGATTTTATCAAACATATAGAACTGGCTACACTCTGGGCGGGGAACTTTCAAGCCTCCTCAACTAATACACCTCCAGCCTTTTCCCTGGATGGGGTGGTAGACCTTCAGGAAGACTTTCAAAATACCTTTACCCTTACCCTCACACCTGATGAAGTTCCAGCAGGCGAGGAATCGCAAATCGTAAGCTATAGCCTGGATCCCGAAAGCTTGGCTTTCGTAGATGTTAACCTGAATACAGAAACTGGAGAGATACAGTTTAGTGCTATTGCCAATGCCAATGGGCTGGATTCATTGACCCTGATAGCAGATGATGGACAAGCTGAGAATAACCTATTCTCAAGAAAATTTGAAATAAAAGTGGCAGCAGTGAATGATCGACCTACTTTTAGTCTATCACGAAGTAGTGTTAGCCTTGAGGTGAATTTTGCGACAAACGAAAAAGTAACTGTCACGGCTGATCCAGTACCGTCAGACGAAAGTGAGCAATCTGTTTCCTACACGCTGGAACCTGCTTCTGTAACATTTGCTGATGTAAGTATTGATCCAAACTCAGGTGAGGTAAGCATAGCGTCCGTCATGGCTGAGACGGGTGAACAGCTTTTCTATATAGTAGCTGATGATGGAACAGATACTGCTAGGCAGGAATTTCTTCTCAGAGTCAGCGAACCGACCCCTATACTGATAGTATCCCCAGATAACTTGAGTTTCCCACCTGCGGGTGGCGCTCAGACTGCTTCCATTGAGAGTAATGGGGATTGGTCTGTTATTAACACGCCCGGATGGATTACGCCGGAAGAAACCAGTGGGAATGGAGATGCAGATATTGATCTAACTGCTTCTGCAAATAATGGGGGAGCCAGGAATGGCTGGGTGATTGTAGAGCAAGGAACTATCAGGGACAGTATAAGGGTTACCCAGGTAGAACTCTCAGCTACCCCTTCAGTTACCATTACTTCCCCAACTAATAATTCTCAAGTAGATTCCAGCTTCTTTCTGATCTTTGTTATCCAAAATTGGCAGATTAGTCAAGGGGGAAGGCACTTCCATTACTTTATTGATGATCAGGATCAGGGACCTGTCTACAGTGCAAATCCCTTATTTTTGCAGGGTCTTTCACTGGGAACACATATCATTAAGATCCAACTAGCAGAAGCAGATCATACTCTAACCCAGTATGTGGATAGTATTACCGTAGAGGTAGTTCCAGCTACTGTCTTAACTACTAATCCAGAAACAGTGATTTTCCTATCTGAGGGAGGAACTCAGACGTTAGAGATTACCGCTAATGTGAGTTGGGTGATAGAGAATAGCCTTACCTGGTTATCTTTTTCCGACACCTCAGGCACTAACAATGCCAATATCACCTTAACCGCGCAGGAAAATACGGACGAAGGTAGCAGGACAGGAAATGTCATTCTTAGAGGGAGTGACAAAAGTGTCTTTATAGAAGTGATTCAGGAAGGAGCTACTCCATCTCCCTGTACACCTCCTGATTCTATGTGGGTGTCTGACCAAACATTGAATGGCGTTACCTTGAGGTGGAAGGGGCTAGAAAAGGCTGATGAATATCAAATTCTTTACAGACAGTCAGGTGCTATGGAATGGATACAAGCATTCGGCCTTACTGCTGATTCATTAATAGTTGAGAATCTATTGGAGGATACAAGTTATGAGTGGCAAATCAGAAGCAGGTGCTTTGCCACCTATTCCGCCTGGTCCCTAATCATGAACTTCCGTACAGCAGCTCCTTTCGTATGTGGGCCACCTGAAAATATTCTGGTTACAGAACGTCAGTCTACTACCCTTAGCCTGGACTGGGAAGATTCAGATGGAAGAGTAGGATATGAAGCCTCCATCAGGAAATCAGGAGAAAGTGAGTGGGAAAGACAGTTGGTAGTCCCTAGTGAAGTAAGCTGGGATTCTTTAGAAGCAGAAACTCTTTACGAATACAGAATCCGCTCCTTTTGTATGATGGATACCTCAGAATGGACTTCTGTAGATACCATAAGCACCATAGCAGAATCCTTGGTATGTGAAATTCCGGAAGGCCTACAAGTATTAGAGATCATGTCTGATTTGGCCAGTGTAAACTGGCAATCAGTTCAAGGTGTAAGCGTCTATAGAGTGCGTATTAGAACCAACGATGGGCAGGGTTGGTCTCCCGCCAGTACCGCCTCAGATACTACCTGGATCTTTCCTAACCTTAATCCTGGTAGAACCTATGAGTGGCAGGTAGAAGCCATTTGTGGAAGTATTAGTTCAGGATATTCTGACCTAGCCTCCTTCCAGACTTCAGGAGATACTATGTCTTCTATACCTGATTTTGAGGTGAACCTTAGCAGTTTTAGTGTGATAGAAGAAAGCGGCCTGGTCATTTTAAACTGGGAATCAGATCTGGAGATAGGGGGTGATTCTTACATAGTAGAAAGAGGCATAGATGGTAGCCTATTTGAAGAGATTGGGACGCTTTCTTTCCAAAATATGGGTGCTGCTTATCAGTTTCAAGATGATTCTCCTCCCATAGGAGAAGTATTTTACCGCATTAAGATGATAGGACAGAATGACAGCATAGAATATTCTGAAATTGAATCTCTGGTGATAGAAGTCGATGAGGTAACCTTTCAGGCCTATCCTAATCCTGTGATTGATATACTCACCATTAATCTTCAGTCAGAATCTTCTCGGAGAATTTATCTCATCCTATTTGATAACCTCGGAAGAAAGATGTGGTCCAAAGAATTAGATATAAATGTAGGAAGTCAACGCGTAGAGATAGACATGTCTGCTTATCAAACTCAGCTGTATCATCTGAGTCTGGTAGAACTCGGGCTTACTAGTTCAGAGAATAGTATAAAAAATGTTCGCGTACAAAAAATGGATTAGGACGAAAATTAAAATGTTCTCAAATATTGGAAAGCTACTGTTCTCCATGCTTTTCTGACAGTTGGGAAACTGAAAAATATCAAATAGTACCGAACTACATACTTCTCCGCTTGAATAAACGTTCATTTTTTGTCAACCCTTGCTCAAGTTTAACAGCTGCAACATTCCTGGTCTGTATTTTTCTCCTCCATCAATTTGATGAGACATAATAATAAATGCAGCGTAATAACTGTTGAGCTAAATGATGCAAACTTCTTTTCCCATCTACAGAATGGGGCAACATAACCAAATAGTACTCAGCCGCAGTTTTTGGCTAATTCTCATGTTTGTCTGTTTACCGGCAGCCATACATGCTTCCCACCCAAGCCATATACATAAACTGGCTTGTACCTCCACCGAACTTTCATCCCTGAGCTGGGACACTGAGATCAATGGATGGGGTCCGGTGGAAAAAAACCAGAGTAATGGTGAAGCTAACTCTGGTGATGGGTCCACCCTACGCATAGGAAATCAATCTTATTCAACGGGCTTAGGGGTACACGCTACTTCCAGAGTTACTTACATGCTTAACGGAAACTATAACAGATTTGCATCTGATATAGGAGTAGATGAAGAAGTAGGGAATAATGGGAGTGTAGTATTTGAGATTCTCCTGGATGGGAAGCTGGCCTATGCCAGTCCGGTCATGAGAGGAACAGATGGTCCGCTAAGCATGGAGTTAGATGTAACGGGTGCCAATGAAATGGTACTGATAGTATCTGACGGTGGAGATGGGAATGAATATGATCATGCTAACTGGGCAGGTGCCATATTAGAGGCAGATTGTAATACTGAAAAATGTAATCCGCCTGTTATACCCACCATAACCTCTCTCTCAAATAATCAGGCAGGATTTACCTGGGCCTATCCTATAGCAGGAAACTACAATATCCAGTACCGAGAGGTAGGAACTACCGCCTGGTCATTCATCATTAACATAGTAAATAACAATGTTCTGGCTAGCAATCTGAAGGCCGGAACTACCTATGAATGGCAGATCAGCACCAACTGTTCTGCAGAACAATCAGCTTGGGTAAGCGGAGAAAACTTCACTACAAAAGGAGGGGGATTAGTATGTGGACAGATTACTAATCTTACCAAGGTATCTATCGGAAGCTTCCAGGCCAGACTGAGTTGGGGCGGGACTAGTAGTGGAAATCTCCGCTACAGAGAAGAGAATGAAGGTACCTGGAATATTTTACCATTTATAGGTAATGGCATAAACGTATTTGGCCTCCAAGCTGGAAAAAAATATTACTGGCAGGTCCAGGAAGACTGCGGAAATAGTATGAGCAACTGGGTGCCTGGGCCCTCATTTACTACTAAGAGTGCTGATTGTAATCTTTCCTCCGGCTGGAATTCTCAGGATATAGGAAATGTGAAAGTTCCTGGTAATGTATGTGTGGAGAATAATACCTGGACTGTGGAAGGATCCGGATCAGATATTTTCGGGACGGCAGATGAGTTTCATTTTGTCAGTTTACCCTTGGAAGGTGATGGAGAAATTATTGCTCGCATACAGGGAATAGAACTCACCAATGGTTGGGCAAAAGCAGGCTTGATGATCAGAAGAAATCAGAATGCGAGCATAAAGAATGTGCTCATTGGGCTTTCTGCTTCTAATGGAGCCATTCTGCAGTATAGAACTAATAATGGAGGCTCAACCAACTTTAGCGGAAATGGATCAGAGGGATTACCCAATTGGTTGAGGCTTGTTAGGATAGGGAATAAGGTCTCAGGTTATACCTCCTCCAATGGAATTAGCTGGAACAGACTGGGACCTGAGGTAACTTTAGGTACTGCTAACATGCGGATAGGCTTGGCCGTCAGTAGCCATGATGCCGGAGAACTGGCATCAGCTGTATTTTCAGATATACAACTAAATACTGCTACCATTTCTTATCCAGGTTTTGTTATAAATCCGGAAACCCTGGAAGTGGGTTATGAAGGAGGTACGGTCAGCAGTAACTTATCAGCTCCCGCTTCTTGGGTAGCTACCTCCTCTGATGGCTTTCTTTCTTTTGATGAAGCCGGAGGAAATGGATTTACGGAATTTAGTGTGACTGTGGCGGAGAATATGCTCAACCAGGAGAGAACTGGAAAAATTACCATTTCCTCTGGAGGAGAAAGTAAGGAACTGCTGATCAATCAGGCTGCTAATCCTAATCTCTGTTCAGAGCCGCAGAATTTAGAGGTAGAAGAAGTAGGTATTAGCCTGGCAAGACTGGACTGGGATACAGAGGCTTCTCTACGCTACACCCTATTTTACAGGGAGAAAGGAAGCCAGGACTACAATTCCATCAAAGACTTACAAGGAAATAACCTTCCTTATACCTTAACAGGCCTTAAGGCTAATACTACCTATCAATGGTTTGTAAGAGGCGTATGTGCTTCTTCTCAATCAGCGAATATTTCCGGAGCAGAGTTCACTACCCTGGCAGAAAATGCTTGTACGCTACCTACAGGGTGGATGGCGACAGATATAGGAAGCGTAGGAATACCTGGAGAGGTATGTGTGAATGGGGGAGAATGGACTGTCTACGCCAGTGGAACAGATATATGGGAACAAAATGACCAGTTTCATTATGTCTATCAGAAGCTGGAAGGAAATATGGAGCTTACCGCCAGAGTTTCGGAAGTAGGTAATGCTAATGTTTGGGCGAAGGCAGGATTGATGATACGTGAGAAGCTAACAGCAGGTTCTCCTAATGCAGCTATATTTATTACAAGTGGCAGAGGAATTCAGCATCAGACCAGACTGCAAGAAAATCAGGCTACCCAGAGGGTAAGCCGGGACAATCTGAATGCACCATATTGGGTAAGAGTCCGTAGAAACGGAGGTATAATCCGGACTTATTATTCAGAGACTGGAGAACCTAATAGTTGGACTTCCCTAGGAGAATCCCTGAGTTTGGGAGAAGGAGACCTTTGGGTAGGATTAGGGCATACTTCTCACGATAATTCATATCTAAATAAAGCTGTTTTTACAGACGTAGATCTTAAGACTATTGCGCCAGGCTTGAGCCTTTCTCCATCCACTGTTTCCTTACCTGCTACCGCAGGAGACAGCAGTGTAACAATAAATGCAAATGTGGCATGGACAGCTTCTGAAAATGCAGCATGGATAACACTTGGGAATAACGCAGGAAGCGGAAATGGTACCCTGAGTTTTACGTATCAAGCAAATCCTGGCACTGAAAGCAGAACAACTCAAGTAACTGTAGAAGGTGGAGGTCAGAGCAAAACCCTAACCCTGAATCAGGCGGGTAAGACAGTGATTCCTCCTCAACTTTCCGTCAATCCTAAATCCTTTGAGTTAGGGGTGGAAGCCGTGGACACCTTTGCCACGGTTACTGCCAATGTAAATTGGACAGCTAGCACTAATGCGAATTGGGTATCAATAATCACTACCTCAGGTGCAGGGAATGGGACAGTAGCTTTCTCAGTTGCAGAAAATACAGGGGAGAATAGTAGGAGTACGACTATTTTATTGAATGATGGAGAAGGAACTACGGCTAGTATAAGTATTTCTCAAGCAGGAAAATCTACCCCTCCACCTCCAAGTATAAATATTACCGCACCCGATAATAATGCAGTAGTAAGCCTCCCCCTTACTGTGTACTATGAAGTAGAGAATGGCCTCATTGCCCCCGACTCTTTCTTCATTCAGTATGCTATTGATGATTCATTATTGGGGACATGGAATAAACCGGATTCTATCACCTTCCTAACTTTAGAAGAGGGCCTTAGAAAGATAAAACTTACCTTAGCCTCTCCTGGAAAGGGATTAATAAATGCTTCAGACTCCATTATAGTAAATGTGAGCTTGCCTCCATATCTCAGTTTGGAGCCAGACACCATTTGGGTGGATGCTTCAGAATCAACAGTCCCAGTAGAACTGGAAACCAACCAAAACTGGACCTTATCAAAGAATCAGAACTGGATTACTCCTAATCAGACTTCTGGAAACAAATCTGAGACCATTCAGCTTGGCATAAGCGATAATCCTTCAGTGGATACTCGTTCAGTCATAGTTATAGTAGAAGGAGGAGGAGACTTATCAGATACAGTGGTAGTAGTTCAGGCCGGCTTTGTGCCACCTAGCTGTGAGAGCCCTACAAAAGTGGAACTAGCCTTCTTAACTGATACTTCTGCCATTATCAGTTGGAGTGCAGTGGCTTTTGCAGAAAAATACATCTTAAGATACAAAGAGGAAGGAGCTTTTTCATGGACTGAGATAACAGATATTACCATCACTGAGCAGCAATTAGTACCTCTACTCTCAGAGACAGCATATTTGGTAGAAGTCAAAACGGTTTGTGATTTTGGTGAGAGCGAATGGACTGACAGTATCGTATTTACAACTTATGCGGCAGATGCCCCCTTCTGTCCACAGGTCTTGGGCTTAAGTGATGAAGTACTTTCGGATTCTTCTGTTTTACTTTCTTGGGGATCCACAGCTTTCTTTCAGGATTTCATTATCAGATACAAAACTGAGCAAGGGATAGCATGGATGATCATCCCCTCTACTCAGGGAGATAGCAGTTGGTTGTTAGAAGGACTGGACCCAGAGCTTAGCTATGAGTGGCAAGTAAAAGGTATCTGTGCCAATGATTCTGCACTATGGTCTGCCAGTAGCTCTTTTACTACTGGAACCCTTTTCCCTCCATGTCAGCAGGTATCAGATCTTTCGGTTTCCCAGATTACGGACTCTACGGCTCTGGTTAGATGGGAAAGTGAAGTAGCCACAGAAGGATTTCTCCTAAACTGGAAGGTAGTGGGCAGTATAGAAGAATCAGTTTCTGATACCCTATCAGCTTCTGAGTACAGCCTGGAATCCTTATTCCCTAATACTGAATATGAACTTAATGTAGTGAGCCTATGCCCCGGAGGAGGAGCAGTTAGTTCGGATACGTTAGAATTCCGTACTACACAAGGAGGGGTCATTCCTGGAGAATCCGTATTTGCCAGCTTCTACCTCAGCCAGATAGGGCCGGCCGTCCAACTTGACTGGACCATCAAAGAAGAAATTAAAGCTAATGCATGGTTTAGTGTGGAGAGGAGCCTGGATGGGCAGTTCTTTGAAAGAATAGCCTCAGTGGAATTAGAGGAGTTTATAGAGAATGAGCCTAAAGACTTTCTGTACTTTGATGAAAGGGTGCCCTATGATGAATGGATGTACTACCGCGTGAGGCTGATTTTTGATGGGGGACTGTATACCCTTACCCAAACCAAAAGGATCAAGGTAGAACAACCAGATATAGAAGCCTGGGTATATCCTAACCCTACAGAAGGGAAAACGCAGTTAAGTATCTTATCTCCCGGAGAAGTGACCCTTACGCTTTCTCTATTCTCTCACCTGGGGAATCTGATATTCAAGCGTGAGTTACCAGTAGGTGCTGGATGGGTGAAGAAAGAAATAGACCTGACGGGTCTTCAGCAAGGGATGTATTACCTGAATGTGTATGATCCTAATCCTAATCCATATATTAAGCAGTCTAAATCTATCATCATCATGATCAGGTAGAGGATTGTATGAAAAAAGTAAGACCTATTTTGAGGCTAAGTCCGGACTAGTAAGCTAGTTCGGACTTACTGCTTTAATACCTATGTGATGATTGTTACCTAAGACTTAGGAGATATACCCTATATTTCATCTATATTGTAGAGACACTTATGTTGAAATCGGCTATTAACTACTACTAAACCCGAATGAGTACTCAGAAAAAGAAAAAAAGACAAATAGGGATCTCTGAATTGTATAATGAGCATCCTGAGACTGCTGACCAAATGTTGTGGGGGAGAGAGGCAAATCCAGATACACGTAGAGGATTTTTGAAGAAGGGAGCTTTGGTGCTCATGGGAAGTGTTCTGGGAGGCAAAATTGTGTTCGCTGATCAGATGCCCGCAGGTCTTATTCCGCTGGGGTTATTTGAGAATGATAATTCTCCTATCGAGGGGAAGCATCCTGACTTAGTGGTTCTAAATGATAGGCCGGTAAATGCTGAAACACCTGCCCACCTGTTGCGAGAGGCAGTTACCCCTGCCAATGTGCTATTTGTCCGAAATAATGGCATTCCTCCTTCGGATGTGAATATAGAAGAATGGACTCTTACCATAGAAGGGGAGTCAGCCCAAAGTAAAAAGACTTATACCCTGAAGGAACTCAGAGAAAAGTTCCAAACCTATACATATCAATTGACTCTGGAATGTGGGGGAAATGGGCGCTCAGAATACAATCCGCCAGCCAAAGGGAACCAGTGGACTACGGGAGCTGTAGGGTGTCCTGAATGGACAGGGGTAAGACTAAAGGATGTGCTGAATGATGTAGGGGTGAAGGCAGACGCTGTTTATATAGGTTACTATGGGAAGGATACGCACCTGAGTGGAGATCCGGGGAAAGTAGTGATTTCCAGAGGGGTCCCTATAGCTAAAGCCATGGAAGACGAGGCCCTGATTGCATGGGCTATAAATGGAGAGGACTTACCACTTATGAATGGATATCCGCTAAGGTTAGTCATAGGTGGATGGCCTGCTTCTACTTCAGGTAAGTGGCTGGAGAGAATTGTGATTAGAAACAAAGAGCATGACGGTCCTAAAATGACGGGCATGTCTTACAGAGTTCCCTGTAAACCGGTAGCACCCGGTGCTAAGATAGCAGAAGAAGATATGTGTATCATAGAATCCATGCCTGTTAAGTCTCTGATTACCTATCCTAAATCCGGTGGAATATTGAGGTTGGGAAAAGAACTGAAGGTGGAAGGGAAAGCCTGGGCAGGAGACTTATCCGTAAAGGAAGTACATGTATCCATAGATTTTGGAGCTACCTGGGAGAAGGCAAAACTCAATGCACCCGCCAACAGATTGGCCTGGCAGACATGGGAAGCCAGCCTAAAGTTCCCGGAGAAAGGATATTACGAGGTTTGGGCCAGGGCCACAGACAGCGAAGGCAATATGCAGCCTATGGTAGTACCGGGTTGGAATCCCAGAGGATACTTAAATAATGCCTGCCACCGTATAGCCATTAAAACCGTTTGACATGAAGGACAGAATAGCAGGATATTTAATACTAAGCTTCTTCTTTTTATGGGTGTCAACATCCTGTAACTCTGTGGAAGAAGAAACAGATGCTCCTATTGAGGTGGGAATGATAGATCCTCTTTTAGTAGAAAATGGGATTCATGTAGCTACGGGGTTTATAGCTGAGGGAGATTATATGACGGTTGTTGCTAATTGCACGTCTTGCCACTCCAGTAAACTGGTTCTCCAAAATCGCGCTACTAAGGAAGGCTGGGAAGAGATGATTAGATGGATGCAGCAAACCCAAAAACTTTGGGACTTAGGAGAAAATGAAGAAAAGATCCTGAATTACCTCGCTACCCATTACGGACCAGAAGATAAAGGAAGGCGGGCACCCTTAGCTGTAGAAGAATGGTATGAAATAGAATAGGACTATTAGCTAATAAGTATGCGTACGGACTACTACTTGTATGCTGTTGCCTTCATGGTAATGGCCTTGCTGGGCTGTGATCAGATCATACATCCTGAGACAGAAGATCTTAATGAAAGAGGATGCAAGGAAGTGGAATTTTTGATTAGCTCCGCTCAACTACATACTTATTTGAAGGAAGGTATTGACCTTTCTTTGATTGAAGTAAGTCCCGTAGATCAGTTTCAGCAAGGACACATTCCCGGCGCCCAGTCCCTCTGGAGACCTGACTATACAGATGCTTCCTATCCATATGGAGAGGAATGAGGGCTACTCGCGATCAGCTAGAGAGACTCATGATAAAGTGTGGGGTAAATGAGGGTAATAGGCTTATTCTCTATGATAGAAAGGGCAATGTGGATGCTGCACGCCTAAGGTGGCTACTGGAAATTTCAGGAAAAAAGGAGGTTTACCTACTGGATGGAGGTATACATAGCTGGATGAGAGAGGGATATCCAGTAGCTTCAGAAAGAAAGTTGACTTCACCAGGGGATTTTGCCTTTACTAAAGCTCGCAGTACAAGTACGCAGCTGGGTTGGTCAGATGTGAAAGAAGTATTGGATGATCCTTCTTATGTATTGTTGGATGCCATAACAGCAGAAGAATACCTAGGTCAAACCTAGAAGAAGGGTGCCAGAAGGGCGGGAAGAATCCCGGGTAGTATTCATTTTAACTGGAAGGAAACCGTCAATCCTGATCAGGACTTTGTTTTCAGAAACTGTCAGGAAATAGATAGTATGTTGGTGGAAAGAGGGATAACTTCATCCCAGAAAATCATCACCTATTGTCATACGGGAGTGAGATCAGCCCATATGGCCTTTGTCCTGAAAGAGATCATGGGCTATTCTAAAGTCTGGAATTATGATGGCTCATGGACAGAATGGAGCTATTATGATCATCTTCCTGCAGAAAGTGGGAAAATTTCTCTGTGATTTCTACAAAGAAAAAATCAAATCATATAGAAAATAG
>JBCDBC010000056.1:0-11537 GCA_039184535.1 Bacteroidota bacterium
GTAAAGACTATTCAGGAAAGTAGAACAAATGAGCAAGGATAGACAAATGGCCCATCTCATTGTAAAAACATTATGTACTACTTTTCCTACCTAAATGATTTAGGAATTAGTAGAATTCAATAACTCTATATCCTAATGACAATTCTCCCTATAGCCCCATACTACTGCCTAAGAAGTAGGATGAGAACCTATCGCAACAAAATCTCTCGGATTCTTATTAAACGCTTTTTTAAACTGGTCTCTAAATGATTTAATGTCATTGTACCCTACCATAAATGATACTTCTGATACAGTGTATTTGTTAGCAGAAAGCAAGTCTTTTGCCCTCTTCAGTCGAAAATCTGTAATGATCTTTTTAGCAGATTGGCCCGTTAAGGTTTTCAGTTTCCGATATAACTGGGTACGACTCATATTGACTTCCTGCGCTAACCTGTCTACAGAGAAATCTGTTTCCTGAAAGTGAGTATCAAGTGCCTCTTTCACCTGCTGTAAGAACTCCTCATCCAAAGAGGTAATCTCCAGTTTATCCGGCTGGAAAGATATTAGCTGAGAAAACTTCTCCCTCAGTTTTTTTCGAGAAAGAATGAGGTTTCTAATTCTTATCTCTAGCAAGAGGAAATTAAAGGGCTTAGTTACATATGCATCCGCTCCCTCCTGAAATCCCTCAAACTGATAAGAAAAGGAAGATCTGGCAGTAAGTAATATGACGGGGATATGACTGGTAACCATATCTGTTTTCAGCTTATGGCAAAGCTGTAACCCATCCATAATGGGCATAGAGATATCTGCCAAGACCAGATCTGGAACCACTCTTTTTGCCAGCTCCCAGGCTTCTTCTCCATTACTGGCTTCTTCCACATTATACATAACAGACAACTGTGTCTTTAGGAAATCCCTTATATCAGCATTATCATCTACTACCAATAAACTGGGTTTCCCTATTAGCCCTTTTCCCCTACCTCTTTGGCTATTGTCAGATATTTCCTGCTTTAACAAAGAAGCAGTTCTCCCTTCCTCCAGTAGCATATACTCGTCCAAGTTCTCTTCCACCAGCTCTTCATCTGAAAAATGGCTATTCCCTGCTGGTAAAGAGACCTGGAAGATAGTCCTAATTCCTGGTTTACTGTCCACTATTATTTCTCCTTTATGCGCTTCTACTATACGGCTAGAGAGGAATAACCCTATCCCACTCCCTTGATCAAGCCTTCTATGCCTTTTTCTATTTGCTTGATAAAAGCGCTCAAAAACGTAATCCAGCTTATCTGATTCTATCCCCTCCCCGTTATCCTCTACTGAGAAACACCAGCTTCCCTTCTCTTTCTCCTTTTTGACTACCACCTTTATCTGGCCATTCTCAGGAGTAAATTTAAAGGCATTTGACAGTAAGTTCATAACCACCTTTTCCAGCTCTTCCGGGTCAAACCACACTGCTTCCTCCCCATCATTTGCTTCAAAACTATAGTCTATAGAAAGGGTCTCGGCCAGAGGGACAAAGGATAGGTATACCTCATGGATAAATTTTCTGAGATTCCTCTTAGCCACCTTTAGCCCACTAATTCCAACTTCTTTTTTTTGTACATCCAGAAGTTGATTAATCATTTTCAACAACTTACTAGCATTCCTATGCATCATCGTATGCTGATAAGTTAACGCTTCCTTTTCTGCAGGCGTTTCTAACAACTTAGTTAAGGGAGTGATAATTAGGGTAAGCGGAGTTTTCAGTTCATGAGAAAGATGGGTATAGAATTCCTGTTTGATCCGGCTTACTTCCTTAATTTTTTGCTTTTCTACTTTCTCAAGTTCTAAGCTATGCTGAAATTCTGCACGCATTCTGCCTATCTTCCAGATAGCCAACAGCAGTCCTATGGCTAGAAGAGCATAACATACATAAGCCCAGTCTGACAACCACCAGGGTGGCTGTACACGGATGGAAATAATTTTAGGCTTACTCCATATACCAGACGCATTCCTTCCCTTTACCATGAAGGTAAGCTCTTTATAGGGTAAATTTGTGAAATGAGCTGTTCGATCTTCAGAATTTGTGTATATCCAGCCTTCATTTAGTCCTTCAAGCTTGTAAGCATAAATTACCTTCTCTTTTCCAGCTGTATGAATCCCCATAAACCCAATAGAAATCATATTTTCTTTATAGGTCAGATCTATGGAATGGGCTTGTGAGATGTGCTGGCTGAGTATGGGTCTTCCCTCTGCGTTAGGTTCTCCAATGAGAATTTCCTCATTATTGACTTTCAAGCTTACAAGGTTCATGATGGGCGGGGAGGAATCATTCTCAATTAATGCTGGTTCTACTTTCGTCAATTCTTCTGCTGCCAGAAAGAGTAGCTTCCCATTTTCAGCTTCAAGGGCACCATATAGCTGAAAGTACTTACTTATCATACGCTCATCACTGTACTTTTCTATGGTTGTAGCACCAGTGTGGCAGGAAAGTTTAAAAATTCTTCCCTTTGAGCTAAACCATAATTCCCCATCCCTCTCTAAGGCAGAAACCACAGCAGAAGTATTATTCTCATCAAATACTACGCGCGTGGTTTGATGGCTAGACTTTGGAATCAGATTTAGTCCAATCTCTGTTCCTACCCACATATCTCCATTTCCCGCAGGAACAAAGCAGTTGACAAAGTTATTTGATAGAGAAGAACTATCTGCAGAATCATGATAGAAGTGATTTACCAGTAAGAGGGAATCCGTATCGGAATCATAGGATAGTTCAAACACCCCATTTCCTCTGGTTCCAGCCCAAATACGTTGCCCATCTATACTTTCTGAAAGTACTACAATGGGATATTTCTTCAGATCTAGCTCGGCCTCTTTACGAGCACTATGAATTTTAGTATAGTTTTGTACTTCCCCTGTGCTAGGATTTATTCTTCCAAGTCCTTTATTCCAATATCCGATCCATATGCTTCCCTTCTTAGCAGCATAAATAGACGCAACAAAATCACCAACCGCCGAGTTTTTAGAAGAATAAACTTTTGAAGGCAAAGTTAACTGTTTTCCTTCTTGAAATTTTCCCCCATCCACTTTTATCACTCCCCCTCCTTTAGTAGCAAGCCAAAGGTTCTGATCACGGTCATAGGTGATTTGTGAAATAAATCTGCCTAATTCTTTAGGACCATAATCTGCAAGTCTAACCTGTTTACTTTTCCCCCTGACTAAATCATAACTATAAATACCTCCTCCATTAGTGGATAACCACACCTTATTAGGATTACCGGAGGGTACTATTCCTGTTAACCTATGTCTAATTTGAGAATTCCCAAATAGAGATACTTTTGAGAATGGATTTCCTTTTAGGTTGAGAATACAAACTCCTTTTCCCGTCCCTATCCATAAATTTCCAAATTTGTCTTTGTGTAATGATTTTACCAAATCACTCGAAAGGTGATATGGTTCCAGGACATTAGCCGTAAAAGACGCTACATGACCTGATAATGGATTCAATAGCCTTAAGCCCTGGTCAGTAGCAATCCATATCCGATGAAGGTTTTCTTCAAAAATATCTGTAATGAAATTCTGATGATTAAGTATTTCATCTTGGCTTTCGACCTCTACATATTCAATATGAGCTGGAGTATCCGGATGATAGTTAACCTTCATCAATCCACTTCCAGTACCTATCCATAAACTGTGCTCTTCAGTAGTAGAGACCTTAAGGGTTTTTATAAATTTAAAACAGGCCTCAGAATCATCATTTTCACTTTCGGGAAGGAAATAGGGGTATATGTGAGCTTCTTTTTCTATCTGGTCCCACACAATTTTATTCAATCCACAATTGGTTCCTACCCAAACTCCTCCGTTAGGATCAGCAGCTAAGGAAAATACATTAAGTCCATTCAGTCTTCCTGTAGTCCGCTCCCCTTCTGTTATATGTATAATTGTACCTTCCTCCGGATTTAATCTATCAACACCACTGTTTGTCCCTAAATAAATTCCCCCGTCTACTCCTTCCGTGATTGCTCTTATACTGTTGCTAACAAGGCTCTTGTCAGTTAAGGTGGAGTCCTCAGTGTACGCGGTGAATGTATCATCTACTTCATTGTACCTAAAAAGGCCTGATAACACGGTGCCAACCCATAACCGATTCTTACTATCTAATAACAGGCAGGAAATCTTTCCACTTTTAAGTTTATTGGCTAGTGGTGGATGTAAACCATAAACAGTGGTATTAGCGCCATCGTATTTGACGAGGCCTGAATAAGTCGCAAACCAAATAAATCCATTTTGGTCCTGTACTATATCATTGAAAGAGTTGTTTGCCCAGTCTTCCTCCTGGCCGATCCAGTTAAAGAGGAATTGGCGATCTTGGCCGTAAAGACTATTTAAGTAAAGAGTAAGGGTCAGTAAACACAGACAAATGGCCGATTTCATCATGAAAACATTATATACTTCTCTTCCCTACTGATAGAATCAAAAATCAGTAGGATTCAGTAACGCAATGTTTTTATGGCAAATCCGTAATACAAAACCATCTTCCCGCCTAGGAAGCTGGATGAGAACCAAGCGTAACAAAATCACTTGGGTTCTTATTAAATGCCTTCTTAAACTGGTCCCTAAATGATTTTACGTCATTATACCCTACCATGAAAGATACCTCAGAAACAGTATATCTTTTTGATGATAAAAGATCTTTTGCCTTTCTCAAACGAAAATCTGTAATCAGCTTTTTGGCTGAATGGCCAGTTAACATTTTCAGTTTTCGATATAACTGAGTACGACTCATGTTTACCTCTTCAGCTAATTGATCTACAGAAAAGTCCGTTTGCTGAAAATGCTTCTTAATAACTTCCCCAACCTGGGTTAAGAACTCCTCATCCAAAGAACAAATTTTGGGCTTTTCTGGCAAAAAGGTCATGGAGTGAGCGTACTTTTCTCTTAGTTTTTGGCGAGAAAGTATTAAGCTCCTAATCCTGACTTCTAACAAGCTAATGTTAAAGGGCTTTGTAATATAGGCATCAGCCCCTCCTTGAAAACCATCAACCTGATAATTGATAGTAGAACGTGCTGTTAATAATATGATCGGGATGTGACTGGTAATAATATGGGTTTTGATTTTTTCACAAAGCTGAATACCATCCATTACAGGCATGGAAATATCAGCTACTATCAGGTCAGGAACTATCTTCTTGGCTAACTCAAATGCTTCCTTTCCGTTAGTAGCCTCTTTTATTTGGAATGAAACAGATAGTTGAGAACGTAGATACTCCCGGATATCCGCATTATCATCTACTATTAGCAAAGTGGCTTTCTCTTTATCACTTCCCTTTGCTAACTTATTTCCTAATCTACCATTATAGTCTTCAAGGTCCGGCTTAGCATGTTCAAATGTATCTTCCTTCTGAAGTTCCTCTAGCTTGAAATGGCTATTCCCCTTTGGAAGGCTTACAGAGAATATAGCTCCTTCTCCCAGTTTACTATCTACCTGAATCTTTCCTTTATGGGCTTCCACTATCTGTTTCGAAAGGAAGAGCCCTATTCCGCTTCCGCCATCAGCGTGAATTTGTCCATTCCCTTTAGCTTGATAAAAACGATCAAAAATGTAGGGTAAACTATCGGGAGCTATGCCATTTCCGCTATCCTTTACTGAGAAATACCAATTGTCTTCATACTCTTCTTTTCCTGTCACCACTTTAATTTCGCCCTTTTCGGGAGTAAATTTAAATGCATTCGAAAGGAGATTAATCGCCACCTTTTCCATCTCTTGTTTATCAAACCAAAGCTCAATTCCATTTCCTTTAGCCTCAAAGGTATAGGTAATTCCCCTATCCTCAGCCAAGGGGATAAAGGAGGCATATATCTGATACAGAAAGGCATTGGCATCTCCCTCAGATACCTTCAACCTGTTAGCACCAAGGTCCTTTTTTTGTATGTCCAGGAGCTGATTGATCATTTTCAATAACCGACTGGCATTATTGAACATCAGCTTATACTGGTGGTTAAGCCCTACTTCATGCTCAGAATTTCTAAGCAGCTTTTCCAGTGGAGTAAGGATGAGTGTAAGTGGCGTTTTAAGCTCATGTGATACATGGGTATAGAATTCCTGCTTGATCTGGCTTATCTCACGGATCTTATCTTTCTCTAACTTTTCCAGTTGTAGACTGTGCTTTAAATCGGATTGTCTTTTCCCTGCCCACCATATCCATCCTAAGCCCATCAAGAGAAGAAGGGTATAAAACACATAGGCGATATCGGAGTGCCACCAGGGAGGTTGGATATAAAGGGAAAGCTGTGTTTCCTCACTCCAAAGTCCGGAAGAGTTGGCAGCTTTAACCTTAAAAGTAAAGTGCTGGTAAGGCAGATTAGTGTAATGTGCTATAGGGGCCTCTGGGTCTGGATAAATCCAATCATTTTCGAATCCCTCCAGTTTATAGGCATAGGTAATTTTATTTACCTCTCCTGTGTGAACACCAATAAATTCGAAAGAAAGATAATTTTCCTTGTAAGTAAGGCTCAGAGAAGAGATTTCTGAGAGGGGATTCTCAAGTATCACTCTTCCTTTTCTATCTGTATCTCCTATGGAAATTTCTTTGTTGGCTATTTTTAACTTTATCAGGTTCACCAATGGAGGGTAAGGATCTGCTTTTATTTTAGCAGGATCTACCAGAGTAAATTCCTCTGCCGCACCAAACAAAAAGACCCCATTTGGCAACTTGACAGCGGCATTAGATTGGAAATGCTTACTGATCAAATTAGGGTCTTCAAACGCCTTAATTTGGACTTTTTCGCCATCAATATTCACTCTAATGATTCTCCCTTTTGAACTGAGCCAAAGATTACCTTCCTCGTCCTCCAGTAATGAACATACACTGGCTCCAATCTCACTTTCAGTCAGCGAAATACGTCTCACCCTATCTCCTTGAGCAAGGTTTAAGCCATTTTCTGTGGCTAGCCATATACTACCATCTTTTCTCAGCCTTACGCTATTAACGTAATTGCTGCTAAGCGAACTTGTGTCATTTTCCTGATTATGAAAATGATGCTGAAGAACAAGTTCATCCTTATCAGAAGAATAAGTCATGCTTAGCAAACCATTTCCCCTTGTGCCTACTAATAAGGATTGGGAAGCTTGTCCGGCACTAATGTTCACAATAGGGTGCTCTCCCAAGTTTAGGCTGGAGTCACCAACGTACGTATAATTTGTTACTTGCTTTGTTTTGGGATTGATTCTTCCCATCCCCCTATTCCAATAACCAAACCAGATTTGTCCATCACTCGCTGCATGGATAGACATCACGTGATTATGAGCTAGCCCGGAATTTATTAAGTATTGATCGTAAGGAAGAGACTGAGTGGAATTTCCCAATAAATCTTTCTCACTAATCCGTAATACCCCTGCTCCCTGGGTAGAAAGCCAAATATTTTGTTGATCATCATAAGCTATGCCTGAGACCATGTTGGCAAAATTCTTAGCTTGATCCACCACAAGCTGGATAGGTCTGCTTGTATTAGTATCTAAGTCTAATTGATAGAGACCTCCTCCTTTTGTAGTGACCCAGCAGATTTGAGGATCTAAGACTGATTGAATGATTCCTGTAACCCTATTCTGCCCTTCAGAATCATCAAACATGGGGATTTTTAAGAACGGAGCTCCATCCAAATCCAGGCGGTTAAGTCCTTTGTCAGCACCAATCCAGAGGTTGTTGAAACGGTCTTGATAAATAGCCTGGATAACACTACTGCTCAGACTATTGGGATCTTTAGATTGGGAGTAATAGCTTCTTATCCTGTCTGTAACCGGATCAAATAGATGTAGACCAGCATAGGAAGCTATCCATAGTTTTCCATCATCTGCTTCGTATATATCAGAAACAAAAAGTCCATCCAATTTCTGTAGATCCTGGCTACTACTCTTCTCATAGAATGATTCTTCTGAATTTTCAGGATTATAGGTAAATCTTCTAAAACCTGCCCTGGTCCCCACCCATATAATATTCTCCTGACTTGAAGCGACACAAATAGACTCCACCAGGGTCCGTTCGAGTAGTTCAGTTGTATTTTCCTCATTAATGGGAAAAGAACGAATAGAGGCGCTATTAGTACCGTCATCCCAAACTATTCTACCCAGGCCGAACTCAGTACCGGCCCATAAAATACCGGCTTTGTCAGCTTCAATGGTAAAAACAAAAGGATTGAGGAGCCCGCTAATAGAGTCTGAGGGATTCCAAATATGATGAAAGTGTCCCTCTTCGGGGATAAATCTGCTTACCCCTATTTCAGTCCCCACGTATAAAGCACCATGATTTCCTTCTACTATGTCAAGAACATTGTTGTGACGTGGATCGAAGTCTACGGAAGAGGTATCCTTGAGAAATTGAATGAAATGATCTTGCTGATAATCATACCTAAAGAGACCCGTGTACCTGGTCCCTATCCACAGTCTGTCTTTGGTATCCAGCAATAGAGAGGTAACCTTATTTCCTTTTAGGCTATTGCTTTTAGAGGGGTCTGGGCCGTAAATCCTACTGTTAGTTCCATCATACTTTACCAGACCGGCCCAGGTAGCTAACCAGACAAAACCATTCTTGTCTTGGACAATATCATTATAGCCGTAACTACCCCATATCTCTTCCTCACCCACATTTTCAAAGAGAAGTTGTTGTGGCTGTGCAGTTAGGGAGTTTATACAGGCAAAAATTATGAGAAGGCAAACGTAAAAAGCCCGTTTCATTATTATAAAACTATGAACTAAGCCTGATTATTAAAAGTAGTTCAATATTTTTATGGTCTGTCTTAAAAATTTTCCCAAAATAAGATTATTCAATTTTCCCAATTCCCTCTTCTCAGTCGCTTTTTCTCAGAATGGAGCTTCTTATTCTTCAATCTTTTCTCCCGTGAGGCACGGCTGGGTTTAGTCTTAATCCTTCTTCTTGGGGGCGTAAGCATCGTTCTCATAAGCTTGTGAAAACGCCTGACAACTTCTTTTTTATTTAGGTACTGGCTTCTTTCCCCATCTTCCGATATTTTCAATACACCTTCTGAAGTAAGCTTGCCCATATGAAACTGAGAGAGATAGGCCTTTTGGGTTACGGTTAGAACCTTACTGTCCAAGACAGGGAAGCTCAGCAGGACCTTGGTGGCGACTTTATTGGCATGTTGGCCGCCTTTGCCTCCACTGGCTACTGTACTGAATTGCAGTTCCTTCTCTATGGCCTCTTTATCATACATTTTAGCCTACGGTCATTCGGGATGAAGTTTTCTCAAGTACTTCTCTACTCCTGTTAAGCATGTCTTCTGAGATATCCAGATGGGTAACAATTCTGATATACTCCTTCCCAAATGGGGAAACTTTAACACCCTCTTTTCCTAAAGCAGCAATAAGTTGAGAAACAGACATCCAGGAAGGGTCAGGCTGGAAGATGATGATATTGGTCTCTACGGGTATTATTTCTAGTATGCCAGGATGGTTGAGGAGTACCTCTTCAATTTTTTTAGCATATAGATGATCTTGAGCCAGTCTTTCCACATGATTTTCTATGGCGTATAAGCCTGCTGCAGCCAGATAACCTCCCTGTCTCATCCCTCCTCCCATCATTTTCCGTATTCGGTGGGCCTTTGAGAACCACTTTTGCGGTAGTAGCAGGACTGATCCCACGGGGGCTCCTAAGCCTTTGGAGAGGCAAACAGAGATAGTATCAAATATTCTCCCATAATCTTTAGGGTCCTGCTTTTTAGCTACCAACGCATTGAATAAACGTGCGCCATCCAAATGTAAACCCAGCTTTTCTTTCTGACATAGCTGGTGTATTTCATCCAGATTCTCCATCTCATAGCAGATGCCTCCTCCTTTATTTACCGTATTCTCAAGTGAAACCAGGCTGGAAGGAGGGAAGTGCATATCATCCGGATTGATAGCTTCTGCTATCATATCTGCATTCAATACACCTCTGGGCCCATCTAGGAGCCTGACACTAGCTAAAGAGTTAGCAGCTATACCACCAGCTTCATATCTATAGATGTGAGAACGATGATCACAAATCACCTCATCTTGCGGTTGTGTATGTAGCCTGATGGCTATCTGGTTACACATGGTCCCAGAAGCACAAAAAAGAGCAGCTTCCATCCCAAATATATCCGCAAGTTTGTCCTGCAAGAGGTTGATTGTAGGATCTTCTCCATATACATCATCCCCAACCTGGGCATTCATCATGGCTTCCAGCATAGCTGGCGTAGGCTTTGTTAAGGTATCACTACGGTAGTCAATGGTCATTTATAGGGCTTATGAGAAGAACATTCGGTGAAAAATATAGAAGAATCTGCTCGAAAATAATGATTTTATCGATTCGTCATCGTTTTCAAGTGGTTACAGCTTCTTATTCAAATCTATACAGATATATTTGTATCAAGATGAAGGATAAATCCGGAAAAGAACTCCAGCGTAGAGCTGAAAATGCCTTGCAAAAGGTCTTCCAGATTTTTGAAGGGAAGTCCAAACCCTTTCGCAAACGCAAAGCGTTTGGGGAAGGGGGAATCAGTATCACAGGACTATCAGAAGGATTAGGAGAATTTTTTGAAACCAATCCCTGGTTTTTCCGCATAGGGTTTGTTGTGGGGACCATTTTCTCAAAATGGATGATACTGATCTATATTCTTCTGAGTATTGCTCTTCCAGAGAAAAGTACCCTACCCCCTACCCCTAAATCCAGCAGACCCGCCCCCAAAAAGACTCCTAAGCCTGAGGATGATTGGTCAGATTCTGACTTTGCTGTATGTGAGAATTGCCAAACTGCTGTGAAGTTTGGATCAAATTATTGTCATAAATGTGGACATAAGATATCTTAGTGGGCAACACCATCATGCCCCATGGAGAGAAAACGCTTAATTGACCTTAATCCCGTAGAATACGAGCATCCCTTTGATAAACATGCTTTAGATAGGCTAGAGAATACCAGAGGACTAGAGCTGGTAACCAGAAAGGTCCTGGACTATGGCCTGGAACGCTATCATCGCATTTTACATACCGGTGATAATATCAGAGTAACCCCCACTAATATCCCGGAACTTCACAAAATCTTGGAAGAAGCCACTGACATCCTAGAGATGGATGATAAACCGGAACTCTATCTGCACCTGGAAGATAAGATTACCTCCTTATCCAGTGGAGATTCCAGGTTGATCATTGTCCTAAGTACTGGAGCCATAGAATTATTAACAGATGATGAACTCTTGTTTCTTATAGGTAGAGAGCTGGGGCATATCAAAAGTAATCATGTCCTCTACCGAATGATGGCGGATTCTCTTCAGGTGGTAAGCCAGGTAATAGGAGAAATCAGTTTAGGGATTGGGAATCTGGTTTCCATGCCTCTGCGGGTAGCCCTTCTCCACTGGTACCGTATGTCTGAGTTTACAGCAGACAGAGCAGGTTTACTGGCCTGTCAGGATATGAACGTAGCTGCCAATGCCTTTGTAAAAATTGCGGGGCTTCCTCAAAAGTACCATGGCAGAGTTACGGTTGAAGACTTCCGCTCTCAGGCTGAGGAATTTGAAGAAGTAGAAGAAAAGTCCATAGATAAGCTGATCAA
>JBCDBC010000057.1:0-11493 GCA_039184535.1 Bacteroidota bacterium
ATTCTCAAAGGAGTCTGCTTCGAAATATTGGATGGCTCGGAAAAGCTCGCGATTTGCATCGTTATTTTTCGACTGCAAGTTATATTGATAAAACAGTACCCCTGCTACAGCAGCTACTATGACCACACCTAATCCTATCAGGAGGGTACGATTATTTTCTATAAGATCTGTTATGGAGGAGGATTGCTCTTCTACTTCTTCAAATACTTCTTCTAGATCCTCTACTTTTCCTTTCTTCTTTGCCATTTCTTTCAAAAAATTTATGGACTGCAAAGAAATGAAATCCTGTTAAAACAAACAAAACTTAGGTAAGCAAATGATATGTTAACCAAATAATTAGCGGAATTTAACGGGGGAGCCTATCCTTTTTTCAAGGTAAAGGTAAAGCTGGTTCCTTCTCCTAATTTACTTTGTACCCAAATGCTCTCTCCATGGACGGTAAGAAGGTGCTTACAAATAGCTAATCCAAGCCCTGTACCCCCCTTGTCTCGAGACCTACTTTTATCTACTCTGTAGAATCTTCTGAAGATTTTATCCAAGTGCTCTTCTTCTATTCCAGAACCTTCATCAGCTACTCTTACTTCCATTTTATCATCCTTTTCCACAATCTCTATGGAAACGGTGCCGTTGGAGTCCCCATACTTGATGGCATTATCCACCAAGTTACTTAGTACCTGGAGAATGCGTTCCCTGTCTGCCATGACCAGTACATTCTCAAAACCATTGGTAATGATCTGGCTGGTGATATTTCTTTTCTTGCTAGTAAGCTTGTACTCTAGAGATTCCAGTACTTCTAGGACTAAATAGTAGAGGTTAAATTTGGTAAGCTTGATCTCCATTTCCCCTGACTCTGCCTGGGTGATAATGAGGAGATCCTCTACCAGATTAGATAGTCTGTCTGAATTCTTCATAGCCTTACGAAGAAACTTCATCCTGACTCTTTCATCATCCATAGCTCCATCTATTAGGGTATGGATAAAACCTTGTATAGCGAAAATGGGAGTTTTGAGTTCGTGAGAAACCTCTCCAAGAAATTCTCTTCTGTAGGTCTCCAGGTTCTTAAGCTTGTCTATTTCAAGCTGATTAAGGGAGTGGGCATTCTTCAACTTCCTAAAGACAAGTAGTTCCATGAGAACTATCAGAAGGATTGAAGCAATGAAGAAAAAAATTACCCCACTAAATAGGGTGTTTTCAAATGCCTGTCCATTGACTACGTTAATGGTAACGAAGACCAGTGCAAGCACCAGCCCCAGGAGGATGGATATACCTATGGATGAGGGTACTTTTACTTCCTCACGTTCTGTAAGAGACTTTTGCTGATTGGTGGCATGCCACAGGTTTTTAGACTCATCCTGGTCTACCGGCTTACCATTAACGACAACCTCTTTGATACTCATTTTTCACTTAGAAACTTGTAGCCAACTCCTTTGATCGTCTGTATATATTCATCTCCTATTTTCTCCCGGAGCTTTCTCACGTGTACATCTATGGTTCTGTCTACTACGTATACATCTCCCCACACCTTTTCCAGAAGCTTTTCTCTTCTAAACACTTTCCCGGGGCGGGAAGCCATAAAATACAGTAGTTCGAATTCCTTTCTGGGTAAGGTAAGGACCGTCTCTCCTTTCCTTACGAGGTACTCATCTTTGATAATCTCCAGGTCATGGATTTTTAAAGTAGCTTCCTGATCAGCGGGAAGCTCTCTTCTCATGATAGCTTTAATCCTACTAATAAGTACCCGGGGTTTGATGGGCTTTGAAATATAGTCATCAGCTCCTGCCTCAAAACCTGCTAATTCGGAATATTCTTCTGACCTGGCGGTAAGGAATACGATGTAGATCTTATCCATTTCAGGTAGACTTCTGATTCTTCTACACGTTTCAATTCCATCTAGTTTGGGCATCATGATGTCCAGAAGAATCATATCCGGTTTTTCGCGCACAGCGAGCTCAATAGCCTTTTCCCCATCAAGGGCCCTGGCTACCTGATATCCTTCCTGCTCTAGATTATATTCAAGCAGGTCAAGAATATCCTCCTCATCATCTACTATCAGTATTTTCTTATCAGGCATAGAGATTGACGCTAAGCTTGATTATCAGGTGATTGAGGGGAATATACAAATTAACATTCGCATGTATAATTTCCGGTATCCTTCCCTTCTTAGTCTGACGCTCAAGCTTGATTTAGGATGTTGTATGGATCTGAGTTATCATGATAGCTCAGAATCACAATATAACTTAGTTGAATAGTTCCTCCAATTTTTCTTCCAGGGCTCTCCCTCGCAGGTTACGCGCAATGACCTTGCCCTCTTTGTCCAGTAGAAATGAAGAAGGGATAGCGTTTATCTGATAAAGCTTTGCAGCCTCACTGGAAAAGTATTTTAGATCACTCACCTGATCCCAGGCTAAGCCGTCATCCTTAATAGCCTTCACCCAGTCTTCTTTTGTTCTGTCTAAACTGACGCCGAATACAGTGAAACCGTTCTTCCTAAACTTATTGTAAACTCTGACAATGTTGGGATTCTCAAGTCTACAAGGCTTACACCATGCTGCCCAAAAGTCTAGTAAGACTACCTTTCCTCTGAGAGAGTAGAGGCTTTTCGTACTGCCATTAGGAGTGGGGAGGTCTATATCTGGAGGCGTGGCGCCCACCCCAAAAGTTTTCTCATAGATCTTTCTTTCCTCTGCTTGCTGCTTTATGGCGGCTATCCTGTTATTGATAAGATCTTTCATATTTGTGGGGAGAGGAAAATTCTCCATATAGAGGGTGGCATACTTCCCAAAGGAGAAAGCGTTCTGTCTATCCATGACATTCAGATAAGAGGCCAGGATGTTTTTATAAGTGGTGGTATTAGCCGGATTTTTTGATAGGAGATCATCCAGGTATTCTTCCATTTTCTCCTGAGTGATCATATCATTTTCTACACCTATTTGTAGGTTAGACACATAGGCCATCACATAATCAGAAAGGCCAGTTACACGGCTGTAAACAGGATCAGAAATATCTACTTCTTTGAAAAAGGACTGCCCAAAGTGGTCAATCACATTTGCGTATTGATCAGCATCTCTGGTAGGATGATAAGGAGGATAAACCCCAAGTCGTAATACTTTCTGCAAAAAGGGAGAGTCTTTTCCGGTAGAATCCAGAAAGACCTCTACTTTCTTGTAGAGTAAATTCAGTGTTTCTTCAGAATTTTCAGGAAGTGGGTTAGCACTATTCAGCATGAGGGCGTACTGTCTTAGCTCAAATTGCTGTTTCTGAATCAGCTGATTCATGGTTTCCCATTTCTTATTCAGTTCTGACCCCATAATTCTGGAACTAGCGGGAAGGTTATTGCAGTTGCCTTCCATTTTGATGATTTCTCCTGCCTGGAGAATGATGGGTCTTAAGTTTTGGGGGGCTTTTCCTATCAAATACATCCCCTGCTCAGGGACGCTTCCTTTGATGGAAAAGCTGGAAGAGTCTCCTGTGGTAGTCAGGACTGAGCTGGCTACTACTTTGTATTCCAGTCCTTCTTGTCTGTATACGGAGATACTGTCCAGGCTACAGGCAGGAAAGGTTCCTGTAATCACAAAAGAGTTAGAGGAAGAAGAAGAGTTCTCGCAGCTAAATCCTAAGAGGAGAAGTGAAAGTCCACAAACCCACCCAACAAAATTTCTGAATTCTAACATGTTTTATAAGCTAATTAGGATGTAAAGATAGCAGCATCCTATTGTCTATAAAATTTTCACCCTAGAATCCCCTATTGATGTTTTCACATAGGCAGAAGAGAAAGCAAGGCCAATTCTATGGTGGCTGAGTTAGAATGGCTTATTTTGGTATCAGGAATAAAGGCTGTTGCTACATTCTGGATATTGATGGCCTTTGGAGCAGATTTACTGATGAGGACCTTGTAGACGACCTTAACTTCTTCTCCTGCCTCTATATCCATTTTATCTATGTAGAGAGAATTCTGAGCTATTTCCGGCTTTGAATATCTTCTCTTGGTATAGATTCTTACTGAAGAAGGGATGATGTCAATGTATGAGCTATTGAAAACATCTATCAGCTGAACCTGCTTAAGCGTAGGTTCAATATCTTCAAGTGCTACTACAGTAGTTTCATAGGTAAGGGTTTGGCCAGGAATGGGTCTTCCGGAAACCATTCTGCTTTTTACTTCAAAAGGAGCATACTCTACTGCCAAGGAGCCTTGTTTGGAAGTCAGGTTTTTAAGTTTAATGGCATACTCATCTGTGATGGCAGAAATCACGCATGGGTAGGTTGTGTTAGCTTTTTCCACTTCAGCTGGGATAATTCCTTTTACAGAAAAAGAAAGGAGCTGTTTAGAAATCCCCTTATCCTGCTTATCCCAGTCAATTTCATTTAACCAGAAATGGCTTTTCTCTTCGGGAAAACGAATCATACCTTCTGTGATATTTCCTTTTCTCACCTTTAGAGTATTCTCCAGAAAAGTGATGCCTTCTACCTCATATAATAGGGATGCATCCTTATACGCATCATGCTCCCCCCAGTACGTAACACTCACCAGGTAAATAACGGTATCTCCAGGTAAGGCCTTATTAGGTAAAACCTGAACCTCAGTCTTGATGGTTTCTGCTAATGTGGTTGAAAAGGTGAGCCGGGCATAGATGTATTTGCCAAGAAATAAAAGACAAATCAGGATAAAAGCGGAAGGAAGGATGATTCCGATGTATGAAGATGGTGCCTTTTTCACTTTCTGAATCAAAATTACAATGGGTAAGGATCTTCATATAGCTACTCCAAACTAGGTTTGTGCTATAGGAAGTTTGCTCGTTAAATCAGTTAAGCAAAAGTAAAAATTATCCCATCAGACCAGTCAAATATTGAACTAAACCGTTGAAATTGACGGTCTTGTAGTTAAAATAAAACACTTAGTTACTCATTGGTTCCACCTGACACCACAAAGCAAGAGGGGATTTTGTACCTTTAATGTCTCATGAGCCTTGGGGTAACCCCTCCACACTTGAACAATGATTATCAGTTATGGCCTGTTTTTTCAGTAGACAGTTTGCCCTTATCTGCCACTCAGCTACTCTCCTATTGCTGCTCCTTTTTCCATTGGCTTCCCAAGGGCAGCTAGGCTTAGATGAGATGGGAGAATGGTACCTGAAAGAGAGACTTAAGATAGTAGACAAGAATGTGGATCAGGCCCTCAGCCTGGAAGAAATGGCTCCTTACTACTCTGAGTTTAGGTACTACCTACACGAGCATACCTACTATTACTCAGATCTGGACCAGGATGGAACCTTAAATATGACTGAGCTGGCCACCTTTGCAGTGGAAGAGATGATATTTAGAGATGAGGCAGAGAGGATAGACATCAAACGATACGAGGCGCAGTACCCCTTTTTGGCTCAGGCTAAAGTTACCTATCTTAAAAAGCACCCTGAACTCACAGAAAAATTGGTTTCAAACTATTACTGGATATCAGAACACCTACCTTTGGCCTTTCAGTTGGCCAACCAGAAATACTGGATGCGGAAAAATGGAGATGTCCTTATCGCCTGGCTATCTAATTTCAGGTGTTTAGTGGCCTACCCCAGACTGGCAGAGAAACTGTATAACATCCCCATAGAAGCCCCCTTCAAGCCCAGACTTGTACAGTGGCAGGCAAAACATAATGAGTATCTTCTGACGAATAATACCCGCTCCCCTGAGCCAACATCCTGGAGTATTTCTCCAGCTCAGTTATTCACCAAAAGGAAACCTTATCCTACTAAAAATCTGAGCCGTGAACTTTCTCTCTCAAATGATTCCCTAAGAACTGTCAACTCAGCCTACCAACGTATCATTGAAATTCAGTCTACTGAACTTGAAACAGTGAGAAGTGAGAATCAGCAGCTATTTGGGAGTAACCTTCAGCAAAAAGAATCGCTAACAGAACTGAGAAAAAAGACTGATCAGGCGGAAAAAGCCCTCATGGACGCTGAGCGAGATTTGAAATTGCTCAAAGGGGCTATGAAGGAATTGGGTAATCAGTTTGCGGATATGAAAATAGAGTTCCAGACTAAGTGGGACTCCGTAAGAAGCAGAAATACTAATCTTAGAGGAACCACTAAGGACCAGCAGACCAGGATAGCCAAACTCCAAAGAGAAAAGAGCGCCCTAGAAAACCGACTGGTCCAGCTAGAAAAGCAGCAATCTACTGCTAGTAATGAAGCGTTGGATACCTATAAGCGCAAGGTACAGGAACAGCAAGTAGCCATAGCCAAACTTTCTGCAGAGAAAGACAGAATTCAGCGCAGGTTTAATGCCAAAACTCAAGCGCAGTCAGATAGCCTATCCCAACTGCAGAATGCCCTTTTTGCGGTAAGTGATCAGCAAGAGGAAACAGAAGGGATAAGACTTACCACTTCAACCCCTGCTCTGGTAATGCCAGGCTCTGGTGAGATACAGGACTCCCTACTGATGCTGAAGCAACAGCTTTTTTCAGCAGGTGAGAAAAATACTTCCCTAAATGCCAAAGTGGATGAGTTGAAAGCCAGCAGAAAGATCTTTGTGGAAAGAATGCAGGCCCAGTTAAGAGAAGTGGAGGAACAGTTGTCAGCCAGAGAAGGCCTGATCACCTACATGAGCAGGGAAGTAGATAGCCTAAGTCGTGCCCTCGCAGTAAGAGGCAAGATTACTCCTCAGCCCCAGCAGCCTAATAATACTGTTCAGGCAGAGCGTTTGGTGGAATTACAGCAGAGGGTAGACAGGCTAAACCTGGAAAATGAAAGCCTTTCTGAGCAGATTGAATCTAATGTCCATTTCATCAGTCTGACCCTTACTGAGAAAGAACAGCTTGAATCTCAACTTCATGAAAGGGAGAAACAGCTACAGCAGCTCCAGGCGGAACTACTGGCCATGAATGAGGCCCCATCATCGGAAACGGTTAGTATCTATTCTTCTGACTCTTTGATCATCTACCGACAGAAGCTGAGATCTTTGAAAGAAGAGCTTACCCTGGAACTCTCTAATGATAAGAAGAGGCTGGAGATTTACCAGACCCAAAATGAAGACCTAAAGCAGCAGTTAGATGCGCTGGCAGGAGAACTGGACCACACAGAAAAAACATTAAAGACTAATCAGGCCCGTTTAGTTTCTCTTGAGAATAAGCAGAAGAATATTGACAAACTTCAGCAACAGCTAAGCAGTAAAGAACAGCTGATCAAGCAGAAGGAAGCCTACCTGGAACATAAGCTTGGAGAGTTGGGAAGTCTGGAAACTTTCCGTGAGAAGCTGAAAGAGAAAGAAAATAAGCTTCAAATGTGGGAGCAGCGCCTGAAACAACGCAAGACAGAATCAGGAGATTAAATCCTTCCTAAAAGAGAGACATCCTTTCTCCCTCTTCCAGTAATCGGGAAACAGCTGTATTTCCGTTTTCTCCCAGGTTCACGGAAAACTCATTTACGTAAAGGTCTATGTGGGCTTTCATCACCTGCTCGTCCATTTCCTGAGCGTGTTCTCTAACAAAGGGCATGGTGTTTTCAGGTTGGTCAAAAGCTGCCTGTACACTTTCTCTCAGGATGGATTCCAGTTGGTGGATGGTGTCTTCTCCCAGAGATTTTTTGGCGACTATCCCACCCAGAGGAATGGGGAGGTTGGTTTTGCTTTCCCAATACTCGCCCAAATCAGCTATAGCACGTAGGCCATGTTGTTGGTAAGTGAACCTATTCTCATGAATGATCACACCGGCATCTATCTTGCCTTCTTTCAGGGCAGGCATGATTTCATGGAAAAGCATCTCCTCCCTGTTGGGGATATTGGGGGCGTAAAAATTCAGTAGAAGGTTAGCTGTGGTATAAGTGCCGGGTATACCGATCTTTAGCTTTCCGCTTAGGACATCCTCACGTGTGTAGGATTCTTTAGAAATGAGGAGAGGTCCACACCCAAAGCCCAACGCACTCCCAGACTGTAGTAGGTCATAGCTTTCCTGAATTCTGCCGTAAGTATTATAGGAAACCTTCACCATATCTAATTCTCCTGCCATGGCCATCCTGTTAAGGTGGAGGATATCTGCCATGCTTACCTCAAACTCAAATCCATGCGTATTGATGCGGTGGTGCACCATGGCATCAAACATGAATGTGTCATTAGGACAAGTAGAAAATCCGAGACTTATCTTGGGCATATGGGAAATAACGGGTAAACGCTTATTTAGTTCTCCTCAGACCATCCGTTCCAACCAGGTCCTCTTACTACCCGGCCTGACTTTACGCCTGTGTGTTCTCCATCTTTCAGCACTTGTCTGCCATTCACAAATACATGCATCACACCTGTAGCATACTGATGCGGATCATCAAAGGTGGCGTGGTCCTGTATGGTAGCCGGATCAAAGATCACTATATCCGCGAAATAGCCTTCTTGTAATAGGCCTCTTTTCTTCAGTTTTAGGTTGGAAGCAGGAAGACCACTGAGTTTATAAATGGCCTCTTCCATGGGGATCACTTGTTCATCTCTCACATACTTACCCAGTAGTCGGGCAAAGTTTCCATACGCCCTGGGGTGAGGGTTAGACTTGAGAAAGTTTCCTTCTGGTGCCAGAGAACCGGCATCTGAACAGAAACTCATCCAGGGGAGCTGAATCTTTTTCTTCACATTCTCCTCACTCATGAGGAAATAGACTGTACCTATCCTGCTTTTGTCTTCAATGACCAGGTCCATAGCCGTTTCTTCCGGGCTGGTCCCTCTTTCTGCTGCTACCTCTGCCAGAGTCTTGCCAGTATATTTCTTCAAATTAGGATTTTTAAAGCCTACTAATAGGAGCTTTTCCGCTGAACCAGAGGCATAGTAAAGGTTTTCCCAATCTTCTCCTTCTTGCTTCATCTCTGCTGCCACTCTTTTTCTAACGGCCGGGTCTTGTAATCTACTGATCCATTTTCCTAGTCCACCTTCTTGTACCCATGGAGGCATAGCAGCATCCAGACCTGTAGCACCGGCTGTATAGTTATACATGTCTGTGGTAATGGTTAGACCTGCTTTTCTGGCAGAGTCTATTTTGGCTACCACTTCATCCAGCTTACGCCAATTCTCCTTACCTGCGGCTTTTAAATGATATACTTCTGATCTAATGCCAGCTTCTTTGGCTATGGTCAGGAATTCATTTAAGGCTGATAAAATATTATTCCCTTCACTTCTCAGGTGTGAGGTATACAGTCCATCATACTCCGCGGCCACTTTACATAAGGCAATGAGTTCATCTGTCTTGGCAAAAAATCCTGGGGTGTAGATGAGGGCAGAGCCTACGCCCATAGCGCCTTCTTCCATGGCTACTCTCACCTGCTCCTGCATTTCCTTCAGCTCCTCTTCTGTAGGGGCTCTATCCTCAAACCCTATCACATTTACTCTGGGAGTAGCGGCTCCGATGAATGAGGCTACATTTGTGGAGACGCCTCTGTTTTCCAGGTATTCCAGATATTCTCCCAGCGTATTCCACTTAATGTCATACTTAATATCTCCCTGAGCTTTCATCCAGGCCAGTTTTCTTTCTTCAGTAACTGGACCCATGGAGTTTCCTTCTCCCATGACTTCCAGGGTAACGCCTTGTCTGATGTCGCTTTGGGATTTCCCATCTTCTATGAGGGATTCTGTGGCCCAACTAAGCATATTGATAAAGCCTGGACTGACAGCCATTCCTTTAGCATCAATGATGGTCGTGGCAGTAGCTCCCTTAACTTTCCCTATTTTGGCTATGGTATCTTCATTAATCCAAACATCTGTTTGGATTCCAGCTTCACCTGTCCCGTCGTAAACAGTACCGTTGGTGATTAAGACATCAAAGGTTTGGGTAGGTCCTGTCTGGCAGGATAATAAGCCTGTAAGCAGGCAGATGGATAATACGTGTAAGTATCTCATACTGGCAGAATTATGATCTGCAAGGTAGAGAAAAATTCAGCTAGTACTGGAAATAAGAAAATCTTGAAAGGAGAACTTTCAGGATTGTACAGTAGGATGAGGAATGGCCGGGAAGGTAATTTGAATAGTAGTCCCTAAGCCCTGGGTGCTTTCAATGGTTATGGTTCCATCCATTTCTTCCACAAGCTCCTTTACGATCCCTAATCCAAGCCCATTAGAGCTTTCTCCTGCGGTAGGCTGGGTAGATAGTTTCTTGGGACGGGAGAAAATTTTAGTTAAGTCTTTAGGGCTCATTCCCTCTCCTTCATCTCGTATGCTGAGCCTTAAATTACCTTCCTCATCTTCCAGGCTCAGGTAGACATTCCCTCCTATGGGAGAGAATTTTATCGCATTAGACATGATGTTATCAAAGACCCTTAGCAGGGAAACAGGATTCCCTTGCATCATGGGATGCTCTGCTGTGAACTCCATCACTATATTGATTTCTTTCAATTGGGCTACAGAATTAAAGGAAGGGAATTGGGTTAGTAGTAGCTCTTCTAGTGAAAATACTTCATCACTAATGGTGGAAAACAGAGGATGAGTATTACCAGATAGCATGAGTTGGATCATCTCCTGACTTTCTGCTACTACTTTCTGGATAATTTCCATATAGTAACGCTGGTTAGCATTCAGCTTCCCAGAATCAGAAACCATCTTGGAAAGACCCTCTATCTTGCTCAGGGGCGTTTTTAAGTCATGTGCTACTTTTCTCATGTCCCAGGCTTGATCATCAATAGGGTCAGTTATAGGTGGCTTTTCATCGTAGATGGCTTTCTTTATTTTGTGCCTCACAAATAATAAGGAAGCGAGATAAACTCCTAGAAGAGCCAAAATGACCAGAGGAGTTGAATAGTGATCATACCATTTTGGAGAAGGTTCCCGGAAGAAAGATGCCGGTATATTATCTCTCAGATTGAGCGGAGAAATGATCAAGCTATCTACAGAGGGGTTGATGCAGGATGCTTCAGAAAGGTAGGCCTCTGCTTTTTTATGGTTTTGGAGCGTACCATGTATAAGAACTAAATCTATTAAGGCAGTAAGCTGATTTTCCCGATTCTCAGTATGTAGAGAATGATAATAGGCTGAATCAGCATAGGCAGCTGCCAGGGTAGGATTTTCTTCAAAAACCTCCCATACTTTCTGGTGATAACTGTCGAACGGAGCTGTTTGGGATTTGGGCGCTTTATGATTCAAATGAGGATTTCTGGACTGTAAGGGTCCAGAAGAAATTGCTAAGAGAAGACCAAATATGATACAGAGCCGAATCAAAGGGTAGATTGTTTTTCACAAAGAAATAGGGTGTTTTCACCCATTTCAAGCCATTATAGGCAAACTCTTTACTTCAAAAATTGAATTATTATGCATATAAACCGCCTAATCTAAGGTGGGGAGCCCAAGGTCAATCCCTCAATACTGGAAAAAAACAGCCATTTACGTTGTCCTACAGCCTAATTGTGTAAAAATATAACATCTCGCCTACCGGATTTGGTTGGCAAAAGGGGTATTTTCTTTCATCAGGAGATATGATAGTTAACTATAAAATTTAAGTGCTGAACAATAATGTTAGAATAATATCGATAGTTAAGTGGTCGG
>JBCDBC010000058.1:0-11474 GCA_039184535.1 Bacteroidota bacterium
CAGGAAACCACCAACATCAAGCGCTAAGCGCGCGCAGGAGGGCATGACCCATGAGCTTTTCCGCGTCTTTGTCCAACGCTCCCAATAAATCTGTTCTTATAAATAATTTTGGACCTTACTTCTTGACCCTTGACCCTGAAAATGAAATAGTTTATTGGTCAAATACCTCTAGTCAGATCATATCACGTGCTGAATTTGATGGGACTTCTTTTGAAGAAATTTTAGGAACGGCTGATGGGATAAATATTCCAGACGTACTAGCCTTAGATAAAGTAAATGAGAAGATTTACTTTCATGATGAGGGTTTTTATGAAGAAGTTCCTGGCTTTAACTCCATTAATGCTATTGTAAGAGCCAATTTGGACGGATCGAATCCTGAGCTGGTAGCTGATTTAGCTGATTTTAACTTGGATGATGCGATCGTAAAAGCTATCAATTTAGATCTGGTCAATAATCACTTTTATTTGACCCAGTTAAATAGTGATAACCTGTCTCAAAGTGGAATCTTCAGGTTTAACTTGGATCCTTCAGCAGGATCAATATCAAATCCCCAAAAGTTGTTTGAAAATGAGGTCCCTCTTCCCATAGAAACCAGAATAGACATAGAGGCTGGGAAAATATATATAGCTGAAAATGGTAACCAAACTCAGCCTGGAAGAATAAGAGAAGGCAACCTAGACGGAACTGGTACTTTACGCCTTATAACAGAGAAACAGTACATTTGGCATCTGACCATTGATTCTGAGAATGAGTATGTCTATTATCATTCCGGTTTTCCTTATGCTATCAGGAGAATCTCCTTTGATGGATCTAATGATACTGAATTGTTTCCTTTTGATAATATTCTTCAGGACTTCGAGATCCTTAATGGTCCTGTAGCGAATACTACTCAAATATCTACCAATCCATCTATCAGGGTAAAAGCTTCTACTAACGCTCCCAACTCCCCCGACTTTACCTTTAGAGGAAGTGGTGTCTTAGGCAACTTCATGTTGAAAAGCGAAGAAGAAAAGTTCTTCCCTAAGATCCCTGCAGGAGCTTATACCTTGCGTTCAGATGATCTCCTCGAGTGGACTATACTAGATATCGCCATTACGGGTGATAAGGATAGTAGCAGTGTAAAAAGCCTGATCGATAGGTTTGTAACTATAGATCTGGATGAAGATGAGGATATTTTGGTAGAGTTTATTTATTGCACAACGGATACTACTAGAATTTTCGAGCAGACCTGTAGTTCATTAGAAGTAGGTATAGACACAGTGAAGTTGCTTAACGTATTTGAATGCGATAGCCTCATAATCACCACTACTGATCTCATTCCTGGCGATACTACTTACTTAACGGCTATCACCTGTGATCCTGAGGAAGTAGATACCACCTCCTTTACTTTCCTAAATGAGAATGGCTGTGATAGCATTCTAACAGTTTACACCCAGCTCATACAGGAACAGGAAGCAGTCCCTCTTTCACTAGGAGATACGCTAGTATGTAGGAATGAAAACCTGTTGATGGTAGCCAGAGTAGATAGTCCGGCATTTGAGGGAAACTGGCAAGTATTTGAGGATGGCGAATGGACCAATCTGATAAATGAAGTTACTGACACCCTCTTTTTAGCTGCTCCTATTCCTCTGGGGGATGTGGCCTACAGATTCTGGCTAGCAACCATTTGTGATACGGTCTACTCAGATTCAATTGTGGTTAGTTCTGAAGAATGTGAAAGGCCCTCAGTATTGGGTTATCAAATAGTGGATGCCATTATGGATACCACTGTATTACAAATTGATAGTGGTGCTACTTATTACCTAAAAGATTTGCCAGAATTGACAAATATAGAAGCCGTAGCAGACTTGGAAATTAATCGGGTAGTAATCGCTATGGAGGGACCTATCAATACTGGTAGAACAGAACGTGTATCTCCCTATCTCCTTTTTGATCCCCACACAGGTACTGAACTGGAAGGGGGAACTTACAGTATTAAGACTATCCCTTACTATGAGCTGAATGAGGCAGAGTTACCTGGAAATCCTCTGTCCACTTCCTTTACCATCATTGATTGTGATGCTGAAGGCCCCCTGCCAAAAGCTAACAGTAGACAATCCATTAGTTGTGAGACTGATTCGCTTATTCTACAGGGGGAGATCATCGGAGAATATGTAGAAGCTTACTGGAAAGGACCTGAAGGTTTTTACTCAGAGGAGCTAACCCCAAGTGTGACATTGGAAGGCCGATATGTACTGACTGCAGTAGGAGAGAACGCTTGTGTAAATCAGGATGTGGTTATAGTAGGGCCTTGCTTAGAGAAATGTGAGTTATCGGTTGAGAAATTCGTTTTGGTTAATTCTGAGTCAGACGAAGATATCAGAGAGCTAAATGAAGGGGATGAGATAGATCTCTCTACCGATGGGAAGCAGTTGAATATCCGTGCGGACGTAGTTTGTGGACCTAAGGGGGAGAGCCTAAGGCTGAAACTATCAGGCGCCCAGGTAAAAAGTAGGATAGAAAGGTATAATCCCTTTGCCTTAGCTGGAGACCATGAAGGAAATTACTTCAATCAGTTTTTCATCCCTGGGGAGTATACGCTAACAGCTATCCCCTACACTGAGCCTAATGGCAAGGGAGATACTGGAGATTCACTTTCTATCAGCTTCACTGTCATAAGTGGCGAATTATCTGAACAGGGAAGCTTTTCTCAGCCAGGAGATCTGCTGGCAGAAAGGCTAAGACTGTTTCCAAATCCTACTGAAAGTATCTTATATCTGGAGATGTTAAACTTTGTTGAGGGCATGTACACAGCAGAAATGTATGACTTGACGGGTAAGCTAGTCCTGAGGGAAGACCTGATTTATGATGAGGTAAGAGGCAAACGTTTTAGCCTAAATATGTCCCAACTACCTACTGGAATGTATCTGCTTCAGATATCTGGAGAGGACTACCTGCAAAGAAGAAAAATTTCAGTGAACAGATAGTATAAACGCACTACACATAAACAGGCTGGGTCCTAATAGGGCTCAGCTATTTTTGAGAAGCCTCGTAGAGGATAGACAGACTTTAATCTATTTTGAGATACATCTGACATTGTTAATTCTCCAAAGGCTATCAGGGGATTATTAGACTGGAAATAGAAAACTTTACATGTTTCTAATTCTGATTACCGATTGATGCAGTCTGTTAATTCCTTGAGTCCTGTTAATGAGAAAATGCACTGTATTGCTCTCCCTGGTACTGCTACATTTACAACATTCTTTCGCACAAGAATTCTTCACCCAAAGATCCCACTCTTCTGTTAAGGTAGAAAGGGTGAAGGCCTCTGCTAAGGTAGGCCCTACTTTGTTAGGTCTATATCAGGAGAAATATTCTCAGGAAAAAGGAACCCAATCTACCCAACTACTTAAAAATACCTCCTTTTCTGACAAGCTCATTTCATCTTCTATCAAGGAGAATGAATATGTCTTGATTAAAGCCATAGGAAAAGCCGGGACCAGCCAACTAAAAGCAGAACTTGAAGCAATAGGCCTACAACAGACTTCTGTATTCGGAGAAGAAATATCAGGCTACATCCCCCTTCGGTCAGTCAATAAGCTCGCCTCTTTAGGTAGCCTTTCCTATATACGCACCTCCTTAAGAACTACCAACGCAGGTCTGACAGGTAATCAGGCAGACATAGCTCTCAAAACGGACATAGCAAGATCTACTTATGGTGTGGATGGAAGCGGCATCAAGATAGGTGTATTATCAGATTCTTATAATACGCTGAGAGAAGCAGAAATAGCTATTTCTTCAGGAGATCTACCTGGCCCAGGCAATCCGAATGGATACCTAAGCCCGGTGACGGTATTAAAAGAATATTCAGGTATAGGTTCAGATGAAGGCAGAGCCATGCTAGAATTGATCCACGATTTAGCGCCTGCATCAGAACTATATTTCTATACAGCTTTTGAGGGAGAAGCAGATTTTGCCAATGGCATTCTAGCCCTGGCAGCAGCAGGCTGTCAGGTGATAGTAGACGATGTGAGCTACCTAGCAGAGCCATTTTTTCAGGATGGCATTATTGCCCAGGCGGTAGATGCAATACATGCTCAGGGTATAAGCTATTTCTCCTCAGCTGGAAACTATGGAGATAATTCTTATCAGGCTGCCTTCAATCCTTCTGGAGAAGAGTTATTCATAGACAGTCTTTCCGTAGGTATGATGCATGACTTTGACGACAGGCCAGATTCAGTAAACACCCGTCAAAGCATTACTATACCAGCAAATACATCCGTACTGTTTGGCTTTCAGTGGGTAGATAATTATAGCAGCCTGAATGCAGGTTTAGGTGCCCAGACAGACCTGGATATTTACTTTGCCATGGAGAATACCATTGTGTATTCCATAGATTGGCAGGATATCCTTCAGGACCCAGTGAATGTGTTTTCCTTGAGCACAGGAGATGAGGCGGTAGACTTGGATGTCATAATCACTAATTATGAGGGGGATGATCCGAGCATGCTGAAGTATATCATTTTCAATACAGCTCCTACCATCAATACCTTTGACACTCAAAGTTCTACCTCCTTTGGGCATGCTAACGCAAGTGGAGCCAATGGGGTAGGGGCAGTTTTTTACGGATATACCCCTGCTTATGGGGTGAATTCTCCCATCTTAGAGTCATTCTCTTCCAAAGGAGGGACGCCCATTTACCTGGATCAGCAGGGCAATTTCCTCACTCAACCTTTAATCAGAGAAAAACCAGACTATTGTGCTACTGACGGCAGTAATACGTCCTTCTTTGGGAATGATATAGGCTTTGATGCAGACATACACCCTAACTTTTTCGGGACTTCAGCTGCTGCCCCTCATGCAGCTGCTGTAGCTGCCTTGATGATAGAAGCCTCGGGCTATACTTTAAGTCCAGAGGAAGTAAGAGCTACCCTCATTTCTTCTGCCATAGATATGGAGGCCAGTGCCTTTGACCATGAGAGTGGGTATGGCTTGATCCAGGCGGATGTAGCCGTAGCTGCATCATTGCAGGCTTGTAAGGGAGTCGTCATCAATGAGGCTCCGCAGGATCAACTGTTTTGTTCAGGTGGGGAGGCAAGGTTTAGGGTGGAGGCCAGTGGATCCAGTGGATCTTCTACTTTCACCTACCGCTGGCAAAAGAGCACCGATGGAGGACTTTCTTTTGAAAACATAGGCAATGATAGTAGTCTACTCAGCCTCACGAATCTTACTTCAAGTAACGATGGTGAACGCTACCGGGTAATCCTCACAGATGATAATGGTACCACCTTCTCAGAGGACGACTGCACAGATACTACAGCCACAGCCATCTTAAGCTTATCAGGAGAACTTCCCTCCATCATCTGCATAGATAATATCATCCAGGAGGCAGATTCTGACCAGTGTGCTGCGGTGGTCACCTATAGCGTAGGCACTACGGTTAGCTGTGGTATAGCTAGCTTTGAACAAGTATTAGGCCTTCCTTCCGGTGCTTCCTTTCCTGTAGGGACTACCCAAAATACCTGGGTGCTGATAGATTCTCTGGGAAATCAGCAGAACTGTTCTTTTATGGTAACGGTCTTAGATGGAACTCCTCCTGTTTTTTCGAAGGTAGATTCTGTCATCGTACCTAATGATCCAGGTCTCTGCTCCGCCTCTGTCCTTTTTGATGTACCTGAGGCAACAGATAATTGTGGGATAGATGCTGTATTGCAGATAGGAGGGAAAGCCAGAGGAGCCAATTTTCCAGTAGGAGTTACTGAAAACCTATTCATTGGGATAGACTCCTATGGGAATCTGGATACAGCCATACAGGTGATCATGGTGGTAGATAAAGAAGCTCCTCAAGCTGTGGTTCGTGATACCACCTTATACCTTGACCCTATTGGAATGGCAGGACTTGATCCTGTGATCCACCTCCTGAAAGAGGTAGTAGATAATTGCGGGATTGATACGGTTTTAGTAGAGGGAAGGAGTTCCTTTAGTTGTGAGCATATAGGGGAGAATAACATAGATTTTACCATTAGGGATCTACAAGGCAATGAGCTTTTTCTCAGCTCCAAGGTGATAGTTATAGCTGATACTCCCCTAATTCAGTTGCAGACACCCCCTTCTTTGGTATGCTCAGAAGGAGAAGTAAGATTGACCGCTTTAGTGGAAGGAAATTTTGTGTCTACTTTTTGGCAGCAGGAACAGAATGGAAACTGGAGTACCCTAGCTGGTGAAACAGATTGGGTGCTGACCCTTGACGGAGAAATGCAGGTAGGCTTCCAGCAAGTTAGATTTGGTGTCATTACCGTCTGTGATACTTTATTTTCTGAGCCAGTAGCGTGGGAAGTGGTGGATTGTGAGTACCCGGAAATTTCGGGATTCTCCCTGATAGATGCGGATAGTCAGGCTTTATGGGGCCCTTTAGAAGATGGAGCCATTGTGAGACTGGAGAATCTTCCTTCTCAGTACAATATCATTGCTGAGGTAGAAGGAGAGCAGGTGGAAAAAGTATTTATGGAATTAAGGGGAGCTGAGCAATTCCGCAATATGGAAAGGAAAGCTCCTTATGCTATTTTTGGTGATCAGGGAGGCCTAGTGGAAGGACGCTCTCTGGAAGTGGGAGCCTATGAGATTCTAGCAACGGCTTTCTTCAGAGTCAGAGATACCCTATTGGCAGGCGGGCATAGGAGGATCCACTTTGAGATAGGGAGCTGTGCGGAAGATGGACCTATCATGAGTGCCGGACCAGACCTCATTCTTAGCTGTGATTCTGCCAGAATGGCGGTGTTAGACGGGGAAGCAGTAGGAGTAGGAATTTCCTATACATGGTCAGGACCTGATGGGTTTAGCAGTAAGCTACTGGCTACGGAAGTAAATCAGGAAGGAGAGTACATCCTATCCGTGCTGGATAGCCTGGGGTGTCAACAGAAAGACAGTCTAAGAGTGTTACCCTGTCCGGATGATTGTGAGGCTGAAGTAGTATCCTTTAACCTGGTAGACGCAAGTACCAATGCAGTCATTCAGGTTCTGGAAGATGGAACTGTATTAGACTTGAGTCTATTAGGAGACCAGCTGAACATAGAGGCAAATATCCGTTGTGGAGTCAATATCAAAAGTGTGGTGATGGAATTAGGAGGTTCCCAGGTAAGAAAGAGAACTGAAAACCGCTTTCCTTACACCATGGCAGGCGATAGCTCCGGAATCTATTTTGCCCACAAATTTATCTCTGGAGAATACAGCTTAAAAGCTACTCCATATGCCAAAAGAAATGGACGTGGAGAAGCAGGTGAATCCATCGGAATATCCTTCACGGTGGTTAATGCACCCGGTTTCCAGGGCTTTACGCTAGATCTCCTCCAAGAGAATGAGGTGGAGTGGCGCATCTACCCAAATCCTGCTAAGGGTTTTCTCCTTGTAGATCTGGATAAAACCAGACAGGGGAATTATTTGATCCGCCTACTAGACATGAAAGGGAGTATGTTAAACGAGTTGATAGTAGAGGCATCCGCTCAGCACGCCCATACCTATGTGATCAATCTACAGGATATCACTTCCGGTATATACCTTTTGGAAATCCAGGTAGACGGCTATATAAGGAGGGAAAAAGTAAGTATTCGGAAGTAAGAATAAGCCATCAAAAGTGATTTTCAGACTTTGTCTTTGGAGAATTTACCTTCTGGATTTTCTCTGTATTGTGACATCAGTGAGTTTTGAATGAGGTTATTCTCATAGGAATCGTAACTTTGTGGGGTTTTCTGAGTACCTACAAATTGGGGTAAGAAGAGAAATAGCCATTTCCTGAATCTACGTAAGCTGATCACAAGACGTAACTATGAAGGCATTATTCGCACTGAATCCATACATCTGGAAATACAAAAGACACTTACTCCTTGGGATTTTGTTTGTGGTCTTGTCCAACCTCTTTGCCGTATACCCTGCTCAAATCATCAGATTTGCCATAAACCTGGTTAAGGATGTCCTCGGATTTTATCAGCTATTTAGCGGCTTTGAAATAGTAGAAGCACTGGATACCCTTCTGGGTAAGAGCCTGCTTATGTTTGCCTTACTAGTATTGGGTATGGCCATCATTAGAGGGATCTTTCTCTTTTTTACACGCCAGACCATTATAGTGATGTCCCGCCTTGTAGAGTATGACTTGAGGAATGATCTCTATGATCACTTTCAGCAAATGTCTCTCTCTTATTATAGGAGAAATAGAACGGGGGACCTTATGGCCAGACTTACAGAAGATGTTGCCAGAGTGAGAATGTACCTGGGTCCGGGCATCATGTATACGCTGAATACGGTTACCCTTTTCATAGTGATTGTGACCACCATGTTCATGGTCAATACGGAGCTTACCCTATATGCCCTTTTACCACTTCCCTTTTTGAGCTACCTCATCTATTATGTGGAGTCTATTATCCAGCAGAGAAGTGAAAGAATACAGGCACAGCTTTCGGTTCTTACTACTAATGCCCAGGAAACCTTTTCCGGGATCAGAGTGATTAAAGCTTATGTAAAGGAGAAGTTCACTGCGAATAAATTCAAGGAAGAAAGTGAAGAGTTCAAAAGCAGGTCTCTCCACTTGGCCAGGGTTGATGCACTTTTCTTTCCCCTGGTAGTATTTCTAGTGGGCCTGAGTATAGTGTTGACCATTTGGATAGGAGGAAGTAAGGTCATTAATGGAACCCTAAGCATAGGAAACATAGCTGAGTTCATTATGTACATAAACCTGCTTACCTGGCCTATCATAGCCATAGGATGGGTAACTACCCTCATTCAGCGTGCAGCTGCCAGCCAGAAGCGATTGAACGAACTATTTGAGGTGAGGTCAGAGATCCAATTTCCAGCTAAGGAGAAAACAGAAGATATACAGACTGCCAAGCTGAAGTTTGAAGATGTATCCTTCACTTATGCGGATACTGGTATAGAAGCCCTGAAGAATATCCATTTTGAGTTAGCTCCAGGGAAAAAGCTGGGAATTGTAGGGCCTACGGGCTCTGGTAAAAGTACTTTCTGTACGGTAATCCCCAGATTGCTGGAACTGGATGCCGGTACCATTCATATAGATGGCAGAGACCATACCCAATTCACTAAGGGGCAGTTAAGAAATGCCATAGGGTATGCACCTCAGGATGTATTCCTTTTTTCGGATTCCATTAGAAACAATGTAGCCTTTGGAGAAAGTGAGGCTACAGATGAAGAAATCTTCAATGCCACCAAGATGTCTTCTGTCTACCACAACATCATAGATTTCCCGGAGGGATTTGATACAGTGGTAGGAGAAAGAGGGGTAACACTTTCCGGTGGCCAAAAACAGCGTATTTCTGTGGCCAGAGCCTGGATAAGAAATCCGAAGCTGTTGGTATTGGATGATGTGTTATCAGCTGTAGATACCCAAACAGAAGAAACCATTCTCACTAATCTGAAAAACTTCAGGGTAGAAAACCCTGAAGTTTCTGTAATCATGGTGGCGCATAGACTCTCTTGTATACAGGATTCAGATCTGATCCTGGTACTAGAGAATGGAAGAATAACTGAGTCAGGGACACATGAAGAATTACTTCTGCAGGGAGGATACTATGCACGTATCCATGAGAAGCAATTACAGGAATCCGCTTCAGTTAGTCATTAACCCATAAGTCTTAATATTCCTGCGCTACCAGATAGATTTCTGGTGGATGAGTTGTTAAATTTCTCACTGCCCTTATGGATTCAAGGGCATCTACTTTCTGGAATTGAGCAGTATTAGGCAAATGTGAAGAGGTCAGTATATTTACGATAAAACCATCTTTCTTTAACACATCTCTGACTGACCTGATCATGCGAGGGGATTCATTTACCAACAGGACATACGGTAAAGTAATTTCCTTACGCATAGTTTGACTCTTATTTGTATTAGGCTCCCTAAATAAAATGCTGTGTTCAACATTTTACTTCAGGCTGTTCACATGTCAGGTCTAGCAGAATTTATGCCAAAAAGCCCATCCCGGGACAGAATCCTACAATTCTTTCATAAAGAGCACCCATTTTTTGTGATTTTCGTTAGTATATTTGAAGAGAAATGCCCTTTCATTGTTTGAAGTGCAAACTCCTTCAAATACTGAATTATGAAAAGAATAGCTATCCTAATACCCATTTTATGTCTGCTTTCCAGCTTCAGTTGGTATTCAACTGATGTGCAGCCTATTCAAAAACTAAATGATCCTGTTCTGAGAAAAGTGGATAATAATACATTTCTCAATGGGGAATTTTTAAAATATAAAATACACTATGGGCTAATAAATGCTGGTTTTGCGGAGATGAAGATTGATGAAGAGCACGTTATGATCAATGACAGAGCCTGCTATCACATCACAGGTAAAGGCTATTCTAATTCTTTCTTTGATGCCTTCTACAGAGTACGTGATACCTATGAATCTTACATGGATAAAGAGGCCTTAATCTCCTGGTGGTTTAAGCGTGATATAGTAGAGGGTGGGTTTGAGAGTTTTTCCGAAACCAAGTTTGATCATTACCAGAACAAGGCCAATTATATAGGGCGTTCTAAAGAAAAAAAGGTGTTTACTGTACCTGATAATATACAAGATGTATTGTCTGCCTTCTACTATGCCCGTACCACTAAACAATCCAGTGAACTGAAACCTGGAGACAGACTGAACCTTAGAAACTTCATAGATAGAAAAACGGTCAATCTTGAAGCTGAAATGGTCAAGCGAGAAGTCATCAAGGTGCAAGGTAAGAAGTACAAGACCATGAAGATGAAGCTGACCATAGAAGAGGCTGGCCTGATTACGGATGGGAGTAAGATCTTCGTTTGGATATCTGATGATGATAACAAAATTCCTATTCGTATCGCCTCACATCTATTAGTGGGTTCTCTAAAAGCAGATCTGATAGAGCACAAGAAGTTGCGTCATCCTTTTGATGCATTGATAGACGGGTAATGGATTTAGCTTAAATTTTCCTTAGGTACTTAAGTTGTTTGTGTATTTTTGTTCTCCGTTAAAGCAGATGATATGCTGAGAGAGAACGTTTTTCTTAAGTCATTGCACACCTTCCACCTTCCTGTTTACAGCAAATACCTACTTGACATACATTCAGAGGAGGCTTTGGTAGAATTTCTCATGGACAATGCCCATTCTGATTTACCACTCCTGGTATTAGGAGGTGGGAGCAATATGCTTTTTACCAAGGATTTCGAAGGCATTATTCTCAGAAATAGAGTAGAGGGGATTAAGGTGTTAAGTGAAACAGACGAGACGGTGTTAGTAGAAGTGGGAGGAGGAGAGAACTGGCACGAGTTCGTGTTGCACTGCATAGACAAGGGCTGGGGTGGTTTAGAGAACTTAACTCTGATACCCGGGTCTGTAGGAGCTGCACCCATCCAAAACATAGGCGCCTATGGAGTAGAGCAAAAGGCTTGCTTTCGCTCCTTATCAGCCATTCATTTGAGAACAGGCCAGAAAAGAACCTTTACCGCCAAGGAATGTCAGTTTGGC
>JBCDBC010000059.1:0-11467 GCA_039184535.1 Bacteroidota bacterium
ATTTCCGCCTGGTCCATTCATACCTACCGAAGCAAAAAGATATGGTCAGATAAACAAAAACTCCAAAAGCTGGTGGAGGAAAGGACTTCCTCACTAGAAAAAGCTACTCAGGTAGAAAAACAGTCTAGAGCAGAAGCAGAAAAAGCTAGAAAAGAAGCTGAAAAGGCAAACAATGCGAAAAGCTTATTCTTGGCTAATATGAGCCATGAGATACGTACCCCTCTTAACGGGGTCCTTGGGATGGTTCAACTCCTATCTGATACAAACCTGGATGAGGAACAGACGGAATACATAGACACTGTCCAAAAGAGTAGCGAGAGTTTATTAGGCGTTATCAATGACATACTGGATTTCTCCAAAATAGAATCTGGTAAAATGACCCTAGAAGCCGTCAGTTTTAATATCCGGGCCTGCTTGGAGGAAGTAGTACAGCTATACGTGGCTAAGGTATTGGAGACTCAGATTAGGCTGGTGTATTCAGTAGATCATAGAATCCCGGCTACTATCTCTGCAGATAAAATCAGACTAAAGCAGATCCTAAGTAATCTTGTCAGCAATGCCCTTAAATTTACCCAGGACGGCTATGTGGAAATTTTCATTGGGTTACCAGAACATGCAAAGGAAGGGCCTTCTGCCGGTTCTCCCTTTCAATTGGATATTTGGGTGAAAGACTCTGGCATAGGAATCTCTAGAGAAAAGCAGAAACAGCTGTTTAATGCCTTCTCTCAGGCTGATAATTCTATTACTAGGAAGTATGGAGGAACGGGCCTTGGGCTAGCCATATGCCAGAAACTATCCCAGTTGATGGGGGGAGATATAGAAGTTAGCAGCACACCAGGAGCAGGGTCAACCTTCCACTTTTGGATTCAGTGCAGCCTGGGGGAAGATCTTTTAGGACCTATCTATCAATCATTTGCGCCCCATCATGGGAAAGTGATCTTAACAAGGTTTTTAAATCAGCCTTGTTCATTCTCCATGTATCATCACTTAAAGGGCTTGGGGTTTGAACCCGTTCAGATACAAGAGCCACATGATATTCCCACGGAGATGGAGAATGTGTACTGCCTCATCATGGAGTATGATTGTTGGAAAAAAGAAGAATCCCACTGGCGGGAATGGAGGGCTAAACAAAGTACATCTTTCCCCATGCTATTGGGACATACATTTGGCCTTCCTTTGAGTGAAAGAACCAGAGACTTTTTCGATGGACTGTTTTCCTATCCATTGGCTTATAAGGCCTTTACTCAAACCCTGTTTAATCTTCAAACGGAAGGCTTGTCTTCAAACACTTTCCAAACTCCAGCTGCAACTACCAGCCTGGAAAGTGATTTTGCTGAGCATTATCCCCTCAGCCTTATGGTGGCAGAAGACAACCCGGTGAATCAGAAACTGATCAAGCGGGTCCTGGAAAAACTAGGCTACAAGATAGAGATGGCATCCAATGGAAAACTGGCAGTAGAGATGTATAAGGATGTACAACCGGACCTGATCTTCATGGATATCCAAATGCCGGAGATGGATGGGGTTACGGCCTGTAAAGAGATCAGAAAGCTTAGCCAGCTTTATAGCCCTCCACATATCATTGCTATGACTGCCAATGCCATGAAAGGAGACAGGGAAACCTTCCTTGCCGCTGGTATGGATGACTACATTGCTAAGCCCTTCAAAATCCAGGAGGTCAAGGAAGTATTAAAGGCTCATTCTCTGAGTTTAAGAGAAAAATCCAGCTAGGAGAATACGCATATTCCCTAACTGGATCTCACTTGAACTTACACTTAAGAGATCTATCAACTCATTTTACTCAAAGTGAGAAGGTATTTTGTTAAAGTTTTTCTCAAGAAAAGAGAGCCTTTCTTAATTCATCCACAGCATCCAACCATGCATCAAAGTTAGTTCCTCCATTAATCTGGTAGATGAAGGTGGTTTGCTGCTCAGGGAAATAGAACATAAGCGTATAAAAGCCATCTACTGCACCTGTATGACCATAGGTAATCCCCTCAGGTGTCTCATAGTATTCCAGGCCAAACCCATTCTTGGTAAATCGGGTCTCATCATCCTCATCTCCTTCTTCAGGGATATCAAACCAATCTGTCATTTTCTGCAGACTCTGGCTATTCACCACCTGCCCTTCTGCCAGCATCTTCATGAAGCGGCCTATATCATAGGCGGTAGAAACTATGCCTCCATCCGCTGAGCCTAATTCATCTCCATATAAGCGTTCCGCTTCATACAAGGCATTCCCATTATAAGGGAAGTACCCACTCACCAAGTCATCTGGCACCTCTGAGACAAAGTCCGAATTGTCCAGTCCTAAAGGAGTAAATAGCCTTTCTTCATAAATCTGAGCTAAGGGCTTTCCAAGTACCTCCTCTAATAGCATCCCCAGCAATAAATAGTTGGTATTAGAATAGCTGTACTCTCCGCCTATGGTCGTTTCTGCCTTTCTCCCACGGGTATACGACAGCATATCTTCTTGACTGAAATTGTTATGGAAGGTATTTAACCTGTCCAGCTCAAATTCAGGTGTATAGAAATCAGGGATACCAGATCTATGGCTGAGAATGTCTTGAATTTCTGCCTCCTTAGCATTAGCCACATCCTCCAATAATTCATTAGGTAAGTAGTCAGACAACTTATCTGTGAGGTTCAATCTTCCTTCTTCCACCAGGAGGAATATGATGCTGGCCGTAAAGGTTTTGGTACAACTGGCTATGATCAGCTTATGACAGCTCTGCATGTCAGTATCAGAGGCTATGTCTGCCTTGCCGGAGGTCCCCAGCCAGAAGCCAGGAGGGCCATCTACCATCAGACTTTGGCCTGCTATTCCTTCAGCTCCATATTTATCTATGAGGGCCTGAAATTCGCTGGCTTTAGGATGGGTATTGGGAGGAAATGCCGATGTCTGGCAGTCTAATGCACCTGCAGGTGCCAGTTTTTCTTCCGCACAAGAGATAGCACTTACTGTGAGGATCAACAGAAGGATATAAGATATCAGTTTGGTTTTCATAAGTTACAATGGATTAAGGGTTAATAAGAAATCTGACTCCGGCTTGCAGAACTGAATGAGGAGCTACTGGTGGAAACAGGGCTGGGAGGGTATAGTCTGCCATCAAGCTGTAGGAAGCATAAGGCTGAATGCGCTTTTGTCTCCTCAGATAGATTCCCGTACTAATTTTAGCTGCAACGCCCGGTTTGGAGGCAGTACGAGTCTCCTCATAAGAACCATTCTCCAGCTTATAAGCTGTGCCTGCAAAGAAGGTATGGGCATAACCCAATCCTCCTTCAAAAGAAAGGGCTGCACTTTCTCCCAGAAATGCCTGATGCTCATAAGAGCCCATGAGATAAAAAGTGTTGTTGACCCCTTCTCTGGAGAATGCTGTAAGAGAGAGGTTGATAAGCCGGTTAGATTTTTCTTTCTCACGAAATCTAATGTCTGTACTTACTTCCAGACCAGCCGCCATAGGGCCACTAAAGGAAAGCGGTAAGGAGAGTTGTTCTCCTATCAGACTTACCCTAATAGAGGTAAATGATTGTGCGCTGGCCCCCAAACTTAGCGAGAGAAAGAGAAGCAGAATGAAAGTGGGTTTTCTCATAAATAGTTTTTTCCCTAGTTACGGGCAGAGGGAAAAAACCGGGTCTGAGATTGTCAGATCTGAAGTCCTAATTTGTCAACTGGGGAATTTGAGACGTTTTTTTATACTCACTGGGCGTCATTCCGGTCATTTTTTTGAAAACAGAAAAGAAAGTAGACTTGGAATTGAAGCCAGCCTCCAGGCCTATCGCCAGAAAACTGTAACTGGAAAAGTCAGGGTGGTTGAGTAGCCTAATGACTTCTTCTACCCGGTAGGCATTAATATAATCTGAGAAGTTCTGTTCTTGGCAGCTACTGATAACCTGAGAAAGGTAGCCTCCACTGATTCCCAGACTTTCTGCTATCACATCTCTCCCTATGGTGGAATCCCTGTACAGTTTCTCCTCTCTCATCATTTTCTCCAATTGCTGGAAATAGGGATTATCGCAGTCCTTTCCAGTAGTACTTATGGCTTTCTCTATCATAGGTTCTACCACCTTTTTCTTTAGCCTGATTTCAAACTGATCTTCCGCTAGCTTAAACTGACTGATGCCCTTAATGCTTACCCAGAAGAAGAGAATGTTGAGTGATCCCCATACATAGTTTACCAACTCTACGTCCATAAACATGCTCAAAAGCCAGGTGATCAACCAGATCACTACCATAGCCATGCACATAGCCCAAACCTGAAACATCCACTTGAATATGGGTGTATTCCTAGTGCCCAAAATGAGTTTGAAGGCGAATGCGAATACCGAAATGGCAAATACTAAGGTGCCTATATCCTCCCACTGGTAATACAGTTGTTGTAGATGTTCATTCTCTGGAGTGATAATAGAATAGACATGAAACTCATCGTCCAAGTCCAGGATAACATTAATGATGAGGGTGATTATGAACGGAAGAAATAACAGCCTAAGTCGGATATCATTCTTTAAGGGATGCTTTATGGCGTGCACTACGTAAAGTAGAAAGAAAACCGGGAATAGGTATTCCCACATGATGTCATTCAGCAGAATGAAATAGGGGTTTGGAGGAGTATACTCATTAAGCCAAAAAAATAAGCCCAAACATACTACCACCCCAAAACACAGGGCAAGATAGTAGTTGGCTTTAACCCTGAAGTAGCGTGAGAATAGTAATAAGCTACAAACAGCAAATCCTTGTAAGAGCGCCAGGAGAACGAAGATTTGAGAGAATGTCAGTGTCACAATCAGGTTTAATAGATGGGTTACCAAGGTTTGAAAAAAGCCTCAAAGCAGAAGTCTCTACATCATCTCTCTTTTAACAGACATAGGATTACGCAAAAGGTGGTACGAACTTGTAGTTAAGTTAATCGTGGCACTAAGACAGGCGTGTTGGCTTTGTAGGCTTCATACTCCTCTTGGCCTCCCCACTTTTTGTTGGCTTTCCCTTCCAGCATAGGAACGCCACTTACCCGTGTGAGCAGAAGGGTTACAAATACCGGAGAAAGTAATGCCACCCACTGCCAACCTTGCAGTACAGGAATACACATGATGGTGATACCCGTCCACAACATGATCTCCCCAAAGTAGTTTGGGTGCCGGGACCTGGCCCAAAGCCCTGTTTGTATGAATTTATCCTTATTCGAAGGATCCTTTCTGAATTGGCTTTTCTGATAGTCTGCTATGACTTCAATCCCGAACCCAATCAGCCAAACAGCTAAACCAAGATAAAGGAATATATCCGCCTCTTTTCTATGAGAAGAGCTAATGGCCATCAAAGCAGGAGCTGCAGTAAATACTACCCATAATGCCTGTATGGTCCATGCATTCAGAAATCTCAGCAAATTGGGCTTAATCTTATCAAAACGGTCATCCTTACCGGTCCTGTGTATGCGTGTAGCTAGAAATAAACCTAAGCGTACTGCCCATACCACAACTAGTACCACAATAATCATAGATCTAAGATCTAGCTCTGATGAAAGATATGCTGCCAGTCCTACTGTCGTGAGATAAGTAGCACTCCCTATCAGGTCATAGAACTTTTCTGTTTGAAGCATGTAAGCCGGTAGAAAGGCCAGCCAGTTTAGCAGAAAGGCCCAACCTACACATAAAAGAAAGATGGCTGTTCCTTGAAATATTTGGCTGTGGGTAGCGCCAGCTAACCCAAGAAGAAATCCGATTATGGGAATAATCGTAAGGCTGATAAGGATTTGTTTTCTGCTCATATGCACAAGAAGTTACACATTTCTGTCATATTTGTGCTTTAGGGGTTCTGTAATATGTGCTGAACAGAATAAGGTTTGATGGCCTCAGAAATGATCGTAGGAAAAGATTGGGCAGTTCCCCAGCATTCTTTATAGAATTCTCCTATCTCTTTGATTCCTTCCTCAGACTTATTCCTGTAGGTTACAAAAGCGACACCCAATTTCCCATCCTGTTTTAGAATTTTTCTCATCAATGGGCGGAGGTCCTGATAGATTTGATAATCCAGACTGGCCAAGATAGCATGCGATGCTTCTATGGCTGGGAGAAGTTCGTGTATACTCTCCTCATATTTATCAATTTCTTTCCCCAAAGCGGCAGGATCATTCTCGGCCATCCAGGTTAGCCAAACCTGATTATGACTGATGGTGGCTACGAGGGTCGTAAAGTCTTTTACTACGCCTCTTAGCTCGTTAGCGAATTCGTTTGAGAGGCTTCTGGCCCACTTAACCTGTTCAACCTTTGCTTGCCTTTTCCCTGAGACAGAACCTGCTACTAAACCACCAACTATAGATATGATGGGTATAATGAGAGAAAGAATTTCTGAAGTCTTCATATAGAATTCTTTTGAAACTATAAGAAGAATATAAGTACAAATTTTCGAATATTCTCCATTAAGAGAATACCTCTTTCTTATCAATTCCCTTCTCGGATTTACTTTCTCAACACATCCTGTATTTCAGGTAGCTTCTTAAACATGGCGTTTGCGAAAGGGCATAAAGGGAGAACCTTCAGGTTCTTTTCCCTAACATCCTCCACCAGTTTAAACAGCAGTTGTTTCCCTACACTTTGGCCTTTGAATTCCGGTTCCACTTCTGTGTGGTCAATAATGATAAAGTCGGTACCGGGAATAGAATAGGTCATGGCACCTGCTTTCTTGCCATCTGACTTCGCAATAACAAATCCTTTGCTGTCTCTTTCTTTAATGTCTATTTCCATGGGTTGCTGTCTGGAGAATGAATCGTTTGGTTTAGAAGAATACCTGAAAGAAGCCTCGATTGTTTGAGATAGCTTTTCCTCTTTTTCTCTCATCTCTACAAAAGAAAAAGGAGGAAGCATATAGCTTCCTCCTAATTTACATTACTCACTTAGGGAATTATATGTTTAGGCCAGTTCCATGGGCATTTCTCTTAGCCTTTGGCCTGTGATTCTGAATACTGCATTAGCAATGGCGGCAGCTATGGGTCCCATAGGAGGTTCTCCTACAGCACCCGGCTTATCTGCATTTTCAAGCAGCACTACTTCTATCTCTTTGGGTGCATTTCTCATCAAAGCCATTTTGTAAGGTCCATAAATGGAAGGAGTCAATTCCCCTTTTCTCACCGTCATCTTTTCAAACATGGCCGCACTCATCCCCATGATGATAGCACCTTCGCATTGGGCTCGTACCTGATCTGGATTCACCACCAGACCGGGGTCCATGACACAGGTAACCTTATGTACTTTGATCTCCTTGCCTTCTACTGATACCTCTACCACATGTGCACAGGGTGTATTGGCATCTGTAGAAGCAGCGAAGCCCATGGCTTTCCCATCCATCACTTCATCTTTCCAGCCACCAACTTCAGCGGCTTTCTCTATCACTTTCTTCAGTCTCACACCAGCTGGGTCATCACTAATCTGTGCCAACCTAAAGGCTACCGGATCCTTACCTGCTTCCAGCGCTAGCTCATCCATGAAGCTCTCAATAGCAAAGGTATTGGCAAGCAGCCCCAAGCTCCTCCACCAGCTGGTAGCAAATGGCAGTTTCACTCGCCAGGAAATAGCGTGGTAATTCGGGATACCTGAGTACTGTATCATGCCCCCTCTCCAGGCCCCTATATCTGAGCCTAACAGATTTTGGACAGGTACGGGAAGCAGGGGCGTTCCAAACATCACATCCCCGCTGGACACATTATGCTCAATGGCTTCTATCATCCCATCCTCTGAAAGCTTGGCTTTCAATACGTGATGTGTAGGCGGTCTGAAGGTATCATTCTGGAATTCTTCCTTTCTGTCGAAGAAACACTTTACCGGCTTCCCTACAGCCTTAGACATCACTGCAGCCTGTACTGCATTAGGCGTGTGTAACCTACGGCCGAATCCGCCTCCAAGGAAGGTAGGGACCAGGTTCACATTTTCAGGGTCTAACCCCAGGCGATTTGCTACTTCATTTCTGGTGAGACTCACTACCTGAGTAGACATCATGATGGTAGCTTTATCTCCTTCTACAAATGCCACAGAACCATTTGGTTCAAGTTGTGCATGCGCGCCTATGGGACTCTTAAATTCTGCCGTAATCATGCCTTCCCCTTTAAGTATACCTTTAGGTCCACCTTCTTTTTGAATAACCACCGGTTTACCTTTTCCTACCTCTATCATGGCTTCTATGTCTTCTGAAGTCCACTCTTTTTCCGTTTCCCACTGTACTTTAATGGCTTTCTTGGCATTGTCGGCTTCTGTGTAAGACTTTGCTACTACGCCTACAAAGTCATTCTCCTTAACTATCTTCACTACCCCAGGCATTCCTTCCGCAGCGGAGATATCAGCATCTACAAACTTTGCTCCTATGGCAGTGGGCCTTACTACTGCTCCATACAGCATATCCGGCATACTGGCATCCATCCCAAACATATGGGCACCCACTACCTTTTCTCTCAGGTCTATCCTGGTAATAGGTTTACCAACAAATTTATAGTCTTTGACTTCTTTCAATTTTGGGGTCTCGGGCACTTCCCATTCACTTATATCCTTGTCTTTTACTACCTCCCCATAGGTCATGCTTTTTCCATTGGCAGAGACGGTGCCGTTCTCTATGCTGACCTCTGAAGCTGCTACGCCTAATTGCTTAGCTGCCTCTCCTCTGATCATTTCCCTCATGGTAGCTGCTAATTCTCGTAAAGGCTGCCACAGACCTGAAATAGAAGTACTTCCTCCCGTAGAGAAGCCATCTATATTTCCTGTGATAGAGGCAGCGTGTACCACCTGCATATTAGCTATGTCTATCTCCAGTTCATCAGCAGCTATTTGCGCCAGTCCTGTAAAGGTCCCCTGCCCCATTTCTACTTTTGGACTATGAAGAATGACTTTATTCTCAGCTGTGATTTCAAACCAAAGAGGAGGGGTCATCCCTGAACCTGAATAGGGTGCCTCAGCAGTATTAGCTACTTCTGCCAAAAATCTTTTCTGTAAAGGTCTGGTGAGAATACCTGTCCCTAAAATGACTCCCACTCCTAATGCTGACCTGACCAAGAACTTTCTCCTTGAGAATTTCTTGTTAGTTGTTTGTTCTTTCTTCCTCATGATCTAGGAGTTGGCGTTATTAATTTCAGCTGCTCGGTGAATGGCTTTTCTCATACGGTAATAAGTAGCGCATCGACATACATTCACTATGTTCTTGTCAATGTCTTCATCCGTAGGATTGGGGTTTTTATTTAGAAGAGCTGCAGTAGCCATCATAAAGCCTGGCTGGCAGTACCCACACTGAGGAACTACTTCTTCCATCCAGGCCTGCTGGACTGGGTGTAGCTCATCTCCCTGGCTAAGTCCTTCTATGGTAGTGATCTCTTTACCTTCGGCAAATTTTACCGGATAAGAGCAGGACCTGATGGCCTCGCCATTTATGTGTAGGGTACAGGCACCACAGGCAGCTTTCCCACAGCCGAATTTGGTTCCTTTTAGGTCCAGTATATCGCGTATGATCCAGAGTAGAGGCGTATTCCCATCTGTTTCTACAGACTGGGATTGACCGTTTATGTTAAATGTAATGTTCATAGCTAAGTTTAAGATTAAGTAGAAGTTTAAGCGTAATGGCGAAACATTATTCGACTAGGGAATGACAGCCCCTTCTTTCACCCACTGCTTCACAGCGGCTATGTAGGTTTCCTTATCTATGGGAGGCTTCTCACGAGGAATCCCTTCATTGTTCACACCCGGTTCAAATACCCATAAAACTAGTGGATCCTCCGTCATATGCCTTTCTATTTCTGACAGGCTTCTTCCTCCATTCTTGGACCTATTTATGATGGCTCTGGCTATATCTTTTTTAGACAAGCCTTCCCATCCCATGCTTCGAGGGGCGAGGTGCCAATGAGGAGCACCTGGTACACCGGCAAGGGCATTGTTTTCTGTTTGATGACAAGTTTCACATCGTAAGGCCAGGGTTCCATGTCCGTCCTCTCCTCTCTGCACCTCAAAATTGTGGATATGACTGTCTTCACCCTGACGAGGTCTGTCTCCTGCCGGATGACAGTTCATACATCTTTTGTGGGTAACCACAGCCATCATCTGGTCAAAGGCTTCAGAGGAAACCTCCTCCGGTAGTTCTAAAGATTTGTCGGGAATTTCTTCCCTTAAGGGGAAGGCAAATGCTATAGCTCCTACTAAGATCGGTAGTAGGAGAATAGCTTTTTTTAGCTGGTTCATACAAAGGTTACGTTAAAGTGTTGTGAGTACTCACTTATCAATCAATCAAAAAAATTACTGACAATTATATTTTTTCAGGAGAAAGGCCTCATACGTTTCCGGATCTTCCATATCTCCTCTAAGCCTTTCCGTAGAAGCCGCCTCTACAATCTGATTTAATAGCCTAGCTTCTTTCTCAGGAAAGTCATATCCCAGCTCATCAAAAGCAGCTGTCAGCTTATCTAATAGCGGCTTCATCTTCTCAGGTACATTATATTCCTGATCCCACTTAAGTTTAAACTGTAGCTTCCAAAAGTCAATTTCTTCATCTATTATGTCTGCTTTAAAAGGAAGCCCTATGGTTTTACGGATCACCTCATGTGGATCCGTCTCAGTGATGATGGGCGTGAGTGTCTCTGCCAATTTCTCACTTCCCTGAGTAAAAATAGCATCTAACAAGCCCTTCTTATTCTCAAAGTGCCTGAAAATCAATCCTTCTGAAACACCTGCCTGCTTCGCAATCTTGCTGGTAGCCGTGGCACTGTATCCATTATTGGCAAAGAGCTCCAGAGCCGTCAGCAATATCTTTTCCTTCTTATCCAAATTACAAAAAATAAGTGATCACTCACTGAACATACAAACTCTTTCACATAATCCCAAATCTACCAGAAATCAGTATGTCTGGACCTGAATATTCGTGTAAAACAGCTTCAATGAGACTTCCTAATACGAACATTCTTTCAGGGTAAGATCAAAGCTGTAAATCAGCTCATTCTCTATGCTGTAGATCTCATAGGTAACCTTAGCATTAGCACCTTGAACTTGGAAGTTGAGCTTTCCAAAAGAGTTGGTAGCATTATACCCAAACAAGGAACCGTCCATAATAGGATGGTAATGGGTATTGGTGAGTCTAGAGCTGCTAAACTCATAGAGCGGATATCCCTCCTTCCTATCAATCTCCCACACATCTGACCTATGCCGATCTGCGGATAACAGAAAAACCCCTTCTATCTTATGCTTATCCAGGAAGGAGAATAAGGCCCTGCGTTCGGCTTTATAGCCTGCCCAGGTATCCATTCTCCCTTGCATCTCTGGTTTTGCAGTAAAAGACCAGGGTACTGGTGAAATGATGACCTTGAACTTAGCTGTAGATTTCAGTAAACGTTCTTTTAGCCACTTCATTTGAGTGATTCCTAGCATACTAAGCTGCTTTCCTGCACTGTCTCTCACAAAGCTCCCTTCCCTGTAGTAGCGCCCGTCCAGGAAGAAAAAGTCTACCTGCTGG
>JBCDBC010000060.1:0-11363 GCA_039184535.1 Bacteroidota bacterium
CACTTTAGCTATGCTATTCCTATCAATGTACGGATTTATCGCTCCATCCTGTCCCTGTCCTTTGCCGGTAATACACATGCTTTGGTTTGACTCCAGAACGATAACTGCAGCTTTAGGCGTACAAGCGAATAATACCAGACTTAGCGAAAAGAGAAGTAATAGGTTTTTCATGTGGATTGAGGGTTAAGAAGCATAAGAATTATACCTACCATAACTGCCCTACATCTCCATGGTTTTCAGATTAGAGAAACCCTATGCCAGCATGCCTGTTACTTTCTTGCCGTCAAGGACACACTCACTACTCTGGAAGCCATTTCTTCTATCTTCTTCTGATTCAAAATAAAGCGCATTCTCTTGGCCAGTTTTTTCACATGAGGATCCGTCATCATAAGTTCCAGCGGAAATACAGCTTTAGATTCCACCTTGATATCGTGAAAACCTGCCTCATGTAGGTAAGTGAAATAGTTTTCCAGTTTCTCTGCACCAGATACACAGGCTATTCTCCCCAATACTGAATTCTGAATATACCATGGAAGCTCTTTCTTTAGGACAATATCACTAATGGATAGCCTGCCACCCGCTTTCAATACTCTGTAAGCCTCATGGAATACCTGCTGTTTATGCTGAGAAAGATTGATGACACAGTTGGAGATCACATGATCTGCGGTTTCATTTTCCAGTGGTACATTTTCTATGTCTCCTTTGATGAATTCAGTATTAGTGTATTGTGCATTTACGGCATTAGTTCTGGCAAGTGCCAGCATATCATCTGCCAGATCTATGCCGATCACTTTGCCTTCTTCTCCTACCACGCGAGAAACCAGGAATGCATCAAAACCTGCTCCTGACCCTAAATCGATCACTGTTTCTCCTTTCTGGATTTTAGTTAGAGCATGAGGATTCCCGCAACCTATACCCAGGTTCGCATTTTCAGGTACAGCATCTAGTTCTTCCTGAGAATAGCCTATGAGTTCGCCTACTTGCCTGGCATGATTCCCGCTATCTCCACAGCCAAACACATTACACAAAAGGCTCCCTTTCTTTTCTTTAGCTAGATTGCCATAGCTTTCTACTACGGCCTGTTTAACGCCACTTGTTTCCATGATTCAATAGTTAAAAATGAACTGATGAATCAAAAATGGAGAAGGGAAGGATGGGATCAATTGATCTGGATCAAGTTCGGGCGAGCTTAGATCGGATACGGCTTAGCGTTTCAGGTGTGAGCTGAAGGTAGGTAGCCAAGTATGTCAAAGGAACACGCTGCAGCAGGTAGGACTCTTTCTCCAACACTTGTTTGTACCTATCCGTGGCGGACAAATCTCTCAGCATTCTGTTGTGCTTTTCTACTATTAATAATTCCCTCTCTACTGCCAGCCTTCCCAGCTGTTGCCAGAAGAGATTTTGCTTATATAGTTCTGTTAGGGATTCATAGGAAAATACCCATAGGTCTGTGGGTTCTACTGCCTGAATAGCTATATCACTCTCTTCTCCGCTAACCATACTTGCATAGGAGGTAGCCAGTTCGTCCTCCTTACAGAAGCAGTTGGTTACTTCTTTTCCGTCATTCAGATAGTAAAGTCTGAGAAGACCTTTCTCAATGAACACTACCTCTCTGCAAATCTGTCCATGTCTGAGTAAGTATTCTCCAGTTTCCAGCTTTCTCTCACTTAGGTGAGGACGAATTTCCTCCAAGAGTTCAGGTGTGTAATACGGAAACTGTTGTAAGAAGTGATGAAAGGCTTTCATGGGAGAATGTTAGAAGCATTGGTTGGTGATAACCTCTGAGACTTCCAGTTTAATAGATTCCAATCCATGATCATAAATCCACTGGAGAAAGTCACCTACTACTTGTGGATCCATTTTTCCCCAACTTTCTTCCGTTCCAAAAGCTGGTGCAGAAATATCAAGCGCTTTTTTGAGGTCTATCTTCTGATCTTTTTCCGGAAGAAAAGACCTAAGGATGGAGTTAGCTTCTTCAGGATTGGAGACAGCATATAAGTAACCTGCCTTGCTAGCTGAAAGGAAGTTTTTATAGTCCTGCTCAGCTTCTACCAGCTTTCGTTCATCGATTGCTATCAGGGGAGAATAGGAATAAGGCACCTCATAGTCTTTCATCCTGAAGTAAGTAAGGGGGATATCCGAACCTTCAGCCTCTACGCCCTCCCAGTTGACAAATATCCATGTGGCATCAAAGGCGCCACTCATGACGGTCTCCCAAATTCCCAGTTTATCCGGATAAGCCAGGGTTAACTCTCCCTGCCCTCCATCATTTCTGATCATTTGCTTTACAATCTCATCTTCAAAGCGAGCTTTATAAGAAGCATAGGATTTTCCATCCAGATCTTTAGGGCTTGAAATACCTGCGTCTCCCTTCACCACAATCGCGCTGACATCCTCCTGGAAAATAGTAGCTATCCCTATGAGTGGAAAAGGATCCTTTTTGGTTTGATAGCTAATGACACTCTCCGTAGGGCACAGGGCTAAATCCGCCATGCCCATTTCCACTTTTTTAGCGGGGGTGACGGCATAATTGTCAGCAGAAGGATCTATGATTTCTACTTCAACTCCAGCCTCTTTGTAGAAGCCCTTATGCTGTGCGACAAAGAAGCCTATATGATTAATGTTGGGGGTCCAATCAAGCGCTAGTCTCATCATTTTGTTAATCGATTCTCTGGTAGATAATTATTAACAACATCAGTCATACCGAAGGGTCTAATGGGTATGGTCAACTGATCATCCTGTATCTATCCCGCCTAAGAGATCCCAGTCGACCCCACTAGCAATACGCCACAAACCCATTGGGATGACGGTTTTAAAAAAATTTTATGGCTAAACCCTTCCTTCACTTATTCTCTTGCTCTTTGATATTGATAAAGGCAGAAATCTGCTCTGCATTGGTTTTAAGGTCTACCATGATCTTTCGCACCTCTTCATGTTCTATATTTTGACAGAAGGCTTCTATGCTACTATGCTGGAGCATTCTCCCATCTTTTAGAAAAACCACTTCTTCAGCAATGTCTATGGCATCAAAAAGGTCATGGGTAATAAAAATAAGGGTGGTCCCCAAGCTACTGACAATTTCCTTTATCTCATGTCGAAGTTCTGACTTCAGGTAGGCATCTAAGTTGCTAAAGGGCTCATCCAGTAGGAGAATCTCAGGATTCACGGCCAGGGTTCTCGCAAGGGCTACCCTCTGTTCCTGTCCTCCACTTAGTTGGGAAGGGTATTTCCCCGCATAGCCTTCCATTTTAATGAGGGTCAGTAACTCCTTTACCCTGTCATCCTGTTTTTTCTTCAATCCATAAGAGATATTTTGGGCGACAGTGAGATGAGGAAAGAGGGAAAAGTCCTGAAAGACAAGACCTACGTTTCGCTTTTGGGGTGAGATATGAGTGGCGTCATCACTTACCAGCATACCGTTAATACTGATACTTCCTGCATTGGATCTTTCCAATCCGGCAATGAGGCGTAGAAGGGTGGATTTACCACTTCCGCTTTCTCCCACTACTGCACATAGGGTTCCCTTCTTCAGGGAAAAAGTACAGTCTGACAAGGCAAAGACTTTGCCATCATAAGACATTGACAGATTCTGTACATCAAGTATTGGTTCCATTTACAGAGCGACGCTTATCACTGAAATCAAGTAGCAATATAAGCACAACTATGACAGATATTAACACCAGAGCAGGCCATGAAGCTTCTGCTACTCTTTCATCATCTGCATACTCGTAGGCCTTTACTGCCAGGGTTTGTACGTTATAAGGTTTTAAGATCAGGGTTAGCGGAAGTTCCTTCATCACGTCTATAAATACCAGGATAAAGGCACTAATCACAGAGCTCCTGAGTAAAGGAAGTTCTATCCTGATGAGTGTCTTCAGTTTACTCAGTCCTAATAACCAGGAAGATTCTCCCAACTTCTTTCCCACTTTCAGGCTGTTGGCTTCCAGGGGATTAAAGGCAACTGCCAGAAAACGGAACAGATAGGCATATACCAGAATTACACTACTCCCATAGAAGAGGAAGCCTATTCTCAAATCAAAAGTAGTACTGAAAAAGTCTATGATAGATTGGCTACTTCTGATGATCCCTATACCTATGATGGCACCGGGAATGACGTAGCCTATGGTAGCCAGGCGCTTAAACAGATGAAACTCCTTAATTTTACTCCAGTTAGAGAAATAAATCATGACTAGGGAGACCAAAAGAATAATGGTAGCTGCACTAAAGGCTATCCCAAAACTCTGTATGGCAATTTCCCACAGGGCGGAGGTGAACATCTTCTCATAGGTAAGTATACCCCAATAAACTAGCTGTCCTACCGGCATGATAAATCCTGCAAGCAAGGGAATACTTAGCAGGAATAGCGCTAATACCTTTGCGCCTCCCTTCAGGGTTTTTCTCTTATGCTTGTGGGTATCAGAAGTACGAATCTTCAATGCGTAAGACCTTTTGCCCCTTTGCCATGTGACAAGTCCATTAATGGAAAACACTATCAAAACTAATAAAGCAGACAAGTAAATGGCTGACTGTATGTCTTCCAGGGCTGTCCATGTTCTGAAGATACCAGTAGTGAAGGTTTGTACGCCATAATATTTTGCGGCTCCGTAGTCGTTAAGCACCTCCATGAATACCAGAAATAATCCCCCTATGATGGCAGGTGATGCTAACGGAAGTGCCGCCGTAAAAAAGTATCGCCAACGGGAAACTCCTAATATATCAGCAGTCTCTCTAATGCTGGCAGGGAATCCCTGGAACATGGATCTGCTACTTCCATAGACGTAAGGGAAGAGCGAACAGCTAAGCACCCAAATGAGGCCCGTTACATTCATGATATCCAAAGAAGGAAGAGGGATCCCCAGACTTTGGATAAAGCGGATAAGGCTACCTCCATTTCCTAGCAAACCTACATAGGCATAGGCTACTATGTAGGAGGGAATAGCTAGCGGAAGAAATAGCAGCCACTCCAGGATTTTTCGGAAAGGGAAGTCGTACTGCGAAACAATCCAGGCTGATGATACACCGAAGAGAAAGGTGAGTAGCCCCGTACCCACAAGGAGGATGAGAGAATTGGTCAGGTAATCCAGTAGGAAGTAGGAGGTGATGTGCCCCCACATTTCCCCTACTCCATCAAATAAATAGAAGACAATGGTAAAAGCCGGAATGGCAACAAATAAGCCAATGATCATGACGTACCATGACCATTGGCTTGTATCTCTATGTAGTTGTTTGAGTTTACTGTGCATTAGGGCCGTTATCCCATCCTACCTCATCAAAGGTAACAACTGCATCTTTATTTAGTTCACCTAATTTGGAAAGGGGAAGGTTATCTTCTTTAAATTCTCCCCAAGAGAGTAATAGCTCTGAAGAAGCTGCAGCAGGGTTAACAGGATACTCAAAATTGGCTTGCGCAAAGGTTTCCTGTACTTCTTGGCTTACCAGGTACTCAATGAACTTAATGGCGTTCTCTTTATTGGGGGCATATTTAGCTACGCCTATTCCACTGATATTCACATGAGTTCCTCTATCCTCCTGGTTAGGGAAGAATACACTCACGGCATTACCCGCAGCGGCTTCCAGAGAATCCTCTGAAGTGATCAGCCTTCCGAGGTAATAGGTATTGATGATGGCGAGTTCTCCTTCTCCTGCCAGAATGGCTTTCACTTGATCACGGTCATTTCCTTTAGGCGCACGTGCAAAGTTACTTACCAACCCTTCTGCCCAGGCTTTGGCAGCTTCAGGTCCATCATTCGCAATGATAGAGGCCATGAGAGACTGGTTATAGATATTTCCTGAAGCACGAATCAGAATTTTCCCTTCCCACTTGGGGTCTACTAATTCTTCATAGGAAGTAAGCTCAGCAGGATCTACTTTCTCTTTGTCATAAACCACAACTCTGGCTCTTTTGGTAAGACCAAACCATTGGTTATCATCATCTTGCAGGTGAGCAGGAATGATAGATTCCAGCACCTCTGAGTCTACAGACTGTAGGAGACCCTTATCCTTTGCCCTCACCAGTCTTCCAGCATCTACGGTAATCAATAAGTCAGCAGGAGACTGATCTCCTTCGCTCTCCATTTTCTGAATTAACTCATCCGCATTAGCTTTTACGACATTTACTTTGATACCCGTCTCTTCTTCAAATTTCGCAAAAATGGCCTGGTCAGTATCGTAGTGGCGATGGGTATATAAAGTAATTTCCTTACTTCCTTCAGATTCGCCTCCTTGTTGATTTTCTCCACAGGCAACAAAAAGGGCTATTATTGATAGTAATAAGAGTTTTTTAAGCATGTCAGGTTTCTGTTTGGTGATTTGGTGTTGCAATATATTTGTTTAGAACTGATCTAAATAATGTAACCTAGAATAATGCTGCTTTGTTGACTAACCCCAAAACTATTATTAGGGTTTCCTAGCACTTAAAGGGGCAAAGGAAGCAAATAGATGGGAGAGAAGAAGGGTTTCTAGGAAAAGAATAGTTCATGTAAGTACCTCCCAGGCGCAAAGGTGAATCCACCTGCAATGATAATGGCGCCTACATACAGTAAAATCAGCTTTCTCTTATGGTCAGCTACCCTGCCTTGTCTGATAGCTATATAGGCAGTAGGCACTGTCCAAATGGTCAAAAAGCTAAAGCTGTGTATCCATCCAAAATGATCCAAAAATGTCGGACCTACTTGAGCCGGCATAAAAAGGGTAACGGTAGCAGTGAAGAACATTAAGATCATGTATACCTTTCCCAGATTTTTATGAATACCCGTTCCCTTCTTTATAGAGAATAGGAGTATCCCTAAAAAGAAACAGGGAACCACCGTCGCTAGGTGAATGTACATGAGGGTGCTGTAGGACATATTGATTCAGGAAATCGTTAACATCTGAAAAATTTAGAAAGTGTAAGGTGCAAACATCCTTAAAGGAAGACGGACGCTGAGGTTCTCGAAGTGTTATGCGTTAGGCTAGGCGAAAAATCTTTCGCCTCTACATTTATACTTATACTTCCGCTTAACCTTACTCTTAGATCTCATGGGCTAGGCGAAAGATTTTTCGCCTCTACTTGGGTTCCAGGCTCATTACATACTCATGGCTTTCATTCAGGTACTCTGCCAGCTTATCCAGGTCCTCCAGCATATGGTCGGGGATGAGTACATATCCTTGCATGATAGCATTATAGGATTTGAAGAGGGTGGTATCAAACTCTTCCAAATACTTCTCTTGTACCTCCTTGGAGAATCGAATGCCTAGTTCTCCTGCCTTATTAAGTTGGGAGAACATATGACCATTAGCAGAGGTATAAGGCATACTCTTGCCCTTTCTCTCAAAGTTGGGGCACTTAGCTACTAACTCATCGTAGATTTTCAGTCTTTCTTCCCACATAAATGAAGATTATCTGTTTCTAAAAAGGAATGCTGGTAAAACCGACCAAGCTACCAACATAATAAAATACATATGTTCTGGTATCAAATGAAACCAATTAGCTGCTAATAATCCCCCGACCATGATCACATGTGCGAGGAAAGCCCAAATGAGTCCCGCTATGATGAAAAGCCGTTTGTTGGAAACAGCAGGATCATTTTTCCTTACAATCCAAACGTATAAGGGAAGAAATACCAGGATAGAGGTTAATAGTCCAGGATTGTATTGAAAATTAGCCACTCCCGCCAGGATGTGTACTACCCCATTTACAACGATAATTGCAGCCATGCAGAAGTAGGGAAATACATGCTCAGGACTTCTCAAAATAGAGATGCTAGCAACTAGCCAGACCAAGGTGGTATTGATAACGAAAATACTTTCTTTAGTTAATGGCCAGTTAGTGGAATCAGACTCACCCAAGGCTCCTAGAATAAACTGATTATTGAATGTATAAAAGGCATAATAGTTCCCGAAAAAATCAATCCAATGTTCTTCATATTGGTGAATGATGTAGGCGATCAGCATAAGCAGGCTCACAAATCGGAAGCCTTTGAAGATATTTTGTTCATTACTATTGAGAGAGAAAGCCCCAATCAGTAAGAAAGGAATAGCATAAGTGCCTATCTTCACCCAGTTATCCAGCAGAAACTCATATTGGCCAAATGGTAGCCATAGCATGGCAAATAATAGGATGATGGAGGCAAAGAGAGTTTGCTTATGTTTCATTAGGATAAGCGCTTAACCTTAGTATTTCTCATGAAAATATTCATGGGCTCGTTTTTCTTTATCCAATTTGGAAATAGCTTCATTGGCTCTTAATTCTATTCTCCTAATCTTGCCACTAATGGTCTTAGGTAAGGAGGTTGGGAATTCTATGATTCTGGGAACTTTGTACTTTGCTAGGCGTTCTTCAGAAAAGGAGAATATTTCTTTTGCCAAGCCCTCTCCAACCTCTGCACCTTCCCTTAACATCACGAATGCCTTAACTGCGTATCCCCTCATTTCATGTGGACTGGCTACTACAGCAGCCTCCACCACATCAGGGTGTTCTATGAGAATACTTTCCACCTCAAAAGGACCAATTCTATAGGCTGAAGCTTTAATCACATCATCATTTCTTCCAATGAACCAAATGTAGCCTTCAGCATCTTTATAAGCCTTGTCCCCTGTGTAGTATAAGTTATGCTTGAAGGAAGCGGCCATTCGTTTTTCATCATTCAGGTACTCGAGAAAGAGGCCGTTATTCTTGGCATGATCCAGCTTCACACAAATAATCCCCTCCTCCAGTTCTGGAACCTCATTACCTTCCTCATCAAATATGCCAATGTCATACAAGAAGGTAGGCTTCCCCATAGATCCAGGCTTTAGGTCAGTTCCCAATAAATTTCCTACTAAGGCGGTGGTTTCGGTTTGGCCATAACCATCTCTAATGATGACACCCGTTCCCTTCTGCCACTTATCTATCACATCCGGGTTCAGGGGTTCTCCTGCTGCACAACAAGATCTCAGGCTCAGATTATAGTCTTGCAGGTCTTCCTGTATCAGCATTCTGATCACTGTGGGAGAACCACAAAAAGTACTCACCTTCATAGCTTCCATGGCCGACAACTGATCCTTGGGATCAAACTTATCTACTTGATTGGCGAAAATGGTAGCTCCAGCATTCCACGGAGCGAAGAAACTACTCCAGGCAAATTTGGCCCAGCCAGGAGAGGATATATTGTAATGTATGTCCCCTCGTCTACAACCTAGCCATGAAAGGGTGGCCAGATGTCCTACCGGATAGGTAAAGTGAGAATGCACCACAATTTTAGGTAAGCCAGTAGTACCGGAGGTAAAGAAATAGAGAAAGGGTTCATCAGCTTTGGTTTTGGCAGCTACACTTTCCTCAGATTCTGCCAGTATACTGTCAAAGTCTACCCATCCTTCTTTGCTCCCTCCTACCACAAGCTTCAGCTTTACTTGCTGCCCTGTTTCTCTAAGGGCATTATCTATCTCATCCGTGAAGCTATGATGTGCTATCATGACATCAGCAGGTAGGGTTTCCAATCTGTAGGTGAGGTCTTTGGTAACCAAATTGGTAGCTGTGGGCATGATGATAAAGCCTCCTTTAATTCCAGCCAGAAAGGTAAACCAGTTTTCTGGTATGAGGGGCAGCATGGTGTAAATGACCTCTCCTTTTTCTACCTGATGTTTTCTGAGGAGATTGACCAATTGGTTACACTTCTGATAAACTTTCTGAAAGCTGTAGGTTTCCAGCTTGTCTTTGTATTTCCAGATAAGGGCTGCCTCTTCTTCATGATCCTGTACATGTAAAGGGTAGAAGATATCCTCCACCCAGTTCAGGTATTCAGGTTTAGGCGGATTCATAGAGGTCAGCTCTTCCAGCTTTCCTTCTTCAATTTTTTGGGTTACTTCCCGGTAGAAGTCAATTAGCTCCATAGTAGTAGTGGTAAAAAGTCTCTTTAAGATAAAGAAGGAGAATAAAGGATTCAAATAGGAGAAATATTTGTAATCTCGAATTCTCAGAGAAAGGAAATCAGGTTCGTGACAAATGGCCTTGACTAGGAAGCAGATTCCCGACTTAGTTTTTGTTTTTCCTCTATTTGTATCCCTTCTTCTTCTCCCCATTTCTTCATGACTTCCAATATGGGAAAAACGGTCTTCCCAAGTTCAGAGATCTCATATTCTACTCTGGGAGGTATTTCTTTAAACTCCGTGCGCGTTATCAGTCTATCTGCCTCCAATTCTCTCAGCTGTTTAGTAAGCACTTTTCTGGATATGGTGGGAATGTAGGCAGCTAACTGTCCAAACCTAAGTTTCCCCCCAGATAAGCAGTATAGAATTATAGACTTCCACCTTCCTCCAAGGATATTTACCGTTCTGGTTACTGGACACTCAAGGGGGTTTTCATAATATCTTCTATTGCCCATAATGGTTACCTCCAGGTTACTACTTTTTAGCTAGTTACCCGCAGGTAACCTGTTTCATTTATAAACTAATATTAGTTCATTCGAGAAACAAAATGAAATGAAACATCTAACAATTGTATTCACTAGGATCATCATGATCCACTTAACTTTCCCAATGATGGCACAGGAAAATCAAATGACAAAGCTTGAATCCATGGTAGGTACATGGACATGTGTGGAAACCTATCACGCTGGTGGTTGGTCAGAGACAGAAGTAGTATCTACTCAGGCTACTGATGTCATAAGTTATGGTATTAACCAACAGTATATAACTGCAACCTATAAGAGTGAAAGTGCTATAGGATCTTATCGTGCATACGACCTAATCTATTACGATGCTGATACAGAAGCTTATGTGTTTAGTTTCTTTGATAATTTCGGTAATCAGCAAATACAGAAAGGAAAATGGCTTAGTGATAATCAAATAGTCTTTAGTCATGCCATGGAGATGAATGGAAAATCTGGAGAGTTCCAACGCTTATATACTTTTGAAAGTAGCCACAAGCAGACCCTTGAAGTCAGCTTCGTAGCAGGAGATTTTACCCAAAAGTTGATCACCATCACCAAGAAAAAGTCATGAGAAAAGCCTTTCTGATTACATTTAGCCTCATCCCAGGTCAGGAGGACCCCTTTATCAGGAGTTCTCTAGAAAATTTAGCTTCCAGCAGACAAGAAGAAGGAAATATGAGATTTGAGCTCTACCAAAAGGCTAAGACTTCTGAAGTAGTGATGCTAGAAGTATATGAAGATGAAGCATCCATGAATACTCATTTTAGTACAAAGCACTTCCAGAAATGGAAAAAGGAAACAAAAGACCACATCCAATCTTCTGATTTTATGGAGTTAACATTTCTGGGCTAAAGGAGCCATATGCCAGATTATCTGAGGGTAGTACAGATTTAGTTAAGAATGGAATATTTCTCCACATAGCTCTCCATTTAGGGAAGCACCAGCTATATTCCCACTAGCCACTGCGTAGGAAAC
>JBCDBC010000061.1:0-11352 GCA_039184535.1 Bacteroidota bacterium
AATTTCAACATAACTAGCTCTTTTTATGGTATATCGAATTTGCTACTAATAAGTTACGAATAATTCCGTAAAGGTGGTTAGTTCTGCTTCATCCATTTAAGGATAAGTCTTCCTTTATCTGTCCTCACTTCCAGTAGGTATATACCTGTTGGAAGCTCACTTACATCCAGTATTTCTGAGACAGTATCAGTCAGAGGGAACTGGTTTTGTTGGAGAATTCTCCCTTGTAAATCCATCAGACTTACCTTACTTTGAGATGGTGTATTGAGTGCCAGATCTAGCTGGAGATAACTCTTGGCAGGAACAGGGTAAATCTCTAAGCTTTGCACGCCGGCCTGCTGAAGCATATCTATGGAGGCGCTTACCCCTATCACTACATTTTGTATTACAGAGCATCCAGCAGCATCAGTTACGGTTACTGTATAGTTACCCGCTGCCAGACCACTTACTGAAGCCGTAGTCTGACCGCCACTCCAGGTATAGGTTATGGGAAGCTGGGCTCCTTCTACGGTTAGTTCAGCAGAGCCCGTACCCGACCCAGCGTCAAAAGTGGTGGAAACGTCTACTTTTAAGGTCGCACATGAATTCATGTTTGGTCTGATGACAATAGCACGTTGAAGCCCGTTATAGCCTTCTTCCATAGACTCCCAAAGCTGCCCATTATTTTCTGTAACAAAGGAAGTCTCAGGTGTGTATATGTCCAATGTTTCTCCAAGGGATAATAGCGAGTCCCCCTCATGTATACCGAAAAGATATTTACCCGGCTGAAGGGAGATAGGCCCATCCGGAAAGGTAAAGTCAACAGAGGTGAAAAAGTCATTTTCTCCTCTGTCTACATCTGCTTGGGAAATGGTGTAGGGAAATGAATTAGCTACCACATTGGCGGTAGGTCTGCCAGTGGTAGGGTTAACAGAGTAAATACTTACAAAAGGTTGATCTCCCAGGTTACGCTCTTCAGCTAGTAATAATACAGTTGTAGAACTAACTATGTCAGCAGATAAATACTCGAAAACGCTTCCCAAGACCTTCCCATCTGCGTTTGTGCCCACACCTATAGAGCCCAATCCCTGATTGGTGATAATGTCTCTTGCGTATGTGGTATCAGTTACTAGTATACCTGTGACCAGCGTATCATTGAACTGAATTTGATCTTCTTGGGCCGTACTCACTATGAACACACCTAAGAATAGGCCTGTATCTGGAGGCGTAAACGAGCCGGTACCATTAAAATCTATCGTATCTCCAGGGGCCAGATTAGCTACAGCTCCCCCCATTCCGTCATTAAAGAGAGGATTACCTCCTTCATCTAGTATACTTCCTGCCACACTGATATTTGTCAGAGGCTGATTACCTAAATTAGCTACTTTTACCGACAAATTGAAAGGAGAAGATTGCTTAACTGGAAGTAGGGAGTACTCCAGATTTAATCTTTCTACCTCTACCAAGGCTGCATCAAAGTCTGCCTGCTCAAACACCTCCAGGTCATCTAGAAATAAAAGGTTTTTATCAATAGAGTTATTTCTAAAAGCAATATATATGGTTTGGCCAGCATAAGATGCCAGTGAAGTTCTTCTGGTGGTAGGCAGGGTATTTTCTTCTGCTATACTAAAAATGACGTCATTAAAAGAGCCAATATCTGTATTAGTAGTGGACACCCTAACCTCATATCCATCACTGAATGGAGGATCTTCTAAGGTATAAGCTAACCAGGATAAAATATGTATGCCGGAAGCAGGAATGTTGATGGCGGGTGTAATAAGCCAGTCATCTGCTTGTCCAGCGGGATTATACCATGATGTACTGGCAGCTTCATTAAACCCACCATCTGATATGGCTATCCATGCATTGGTAAAAAGAGGATCATTAGGGATTAACCCATCATTATCCACCAGGGTGAAAGTATTAGGAATCCCATTCTCAAAGTCTTCCTCAAAAATAGGTTGAGACTTTAGCATAAAGGGTGATAGCAACAAGACAAGGGTAGATAAGATGGCAACTTTTTGCTGCCTTTTTGGAGAAAAAAGAAGCATGTATTATTCTTCTAGTCAGTATGTTCAGGTCAATATAAAGACAATTCTTGAATTGTTTTTCACAGATAGAATATTTCTCCCAATAAAAAAAGAGGAAGCCATCACTGACTTTCTCTTTTACACTCATTGAGAGTATATCTATTGTTTAGCAATAAGCTGGTTGATGACTCCTTTAGGCGTAATGACCTTTAGGTAGTACATACCACTTGCCAGATTTTTCAAGCTGATTTCAGTATTAAGGACAGATCTTTTACTGAAGGTCTGACTGGAAAGGATTTGACCAGCTGGCGTGATCAGTTGTAATTCTGTTTCCAGATTATCTGCCAGCTCTAAATCTATAGATACCAGATCACTGGAGGGGTTAGGATATACCTCCATGCCAAGAATACCTGCACTGAGTCTGTCTTTCAGGCTTACAGTTAGTGGGATAGTAACCGTAGTGCTGAATACACATTGTCTAGAATCAAAAATATTCAGGACAATATCTCCACCAGACAAGTTTTCTGCTTTGGCACTTGTTTGTCCTACACTCCACACATAGCTGTAAGGAGGGGTTCCACCTGCCACAGTAACTTCTGCAGAACCATTGCCACTACCATCATCAGGACTTACAGCCAGGCTGTCTACGGCAAGGTCTGAGCAGTAGTTGAAGTTGGCTTGAATGGTATAGACAAATTCTCCAGCAAAGAAAAAATCTTCTGTATTGCTCCATGCAGGACCATTCTGGCCATTTGCGAAGATCCATGTCTTTCCAGGTGTGAAAACGCCAGGTCTGGTCGCTAAGTCTAAATCACCATTCCCTTGATGGGAAACCCCTACAAATACTTCATCTACTGGAAGGTCAATGGGACTATTCGCAAATGGCAAAGTAATACTTGTAGCAAAGTTATTTTCTGTTCTATCTATATCATCTTGGCTAACAATATAGGGGAAGGTACTGGCAATAAGGGTCTGAGGAGTTCCGGTAACCGAATCAACAGAATAGACAAATCCAAAAATAGGTGCCCCCAGAACTTCATCGTCCGGTAAAATCAGCAGACTTAATGAAGTAAGCCCATCTTGTTTAAACAATGGGAAATTTTGTCCAGCAATTTCACCATTCCCAATCGGAACATCATCTACAAACCTAAATGAAACAAAGTCATCTCTTCCCAAAGTAGAATCTGAAACTCCATACTGATAGAAGGCAAGATTATTAGAAGGTAGATCATCTGCGATATCTCCATTAATAAGTGCCTCAGAAATTAAACCGTATCCTCCAGGTGTAATAGGATTATTTAGGGTATCTAAAAATACTGTCGTATCTCTGGGAGCAAAATCTCCCAGTGCTGTGGTATCTGTTGAGATAATGAAGGAGTTTTCATCTATGGCTGTCAGGGCAAAGGCACCGCCATCAATTGAGTCTGTACCATAGTTGGCCACGATAGCAGTAGAGTTAATGCTGGTTACCTGATCCTGAGGAATTAAAAAGAGTCCTTCTGTCATTCTGGCTTCTACTGATAGCTCTTCAGCAGGAGGAGTAAAATCAAAGTCATATCCCTGCAAAAAGTCTCCTGCACTCGCTTCACTGGCAATGGTTAGCAGCACATCTTGTCCTGTGTTGAAATCGTTAGCAATGAATATTCCGCCTACCTCTTCGTTAGTTACGCCCAAGTCTTCTCCTAAATCTCTAAATACAGCGGTAGATCTTCCTGTGCTAAGTTCAATTTGCCTGATAAACGCGTTTGCTGGAGTAGAATTGAAATCTAAGACACTCACCCAAAGGTAAGGTCCACCAGGACTAGTATTATCTATCGCACCTCCAAGTATACCTGAAAGTTTATGGTTAGTGGGAGAAAATATTGCTGTCAGGTTACCATCCATGTCATAGAGAATAATCTCTGTAGCAGCTCTCTGAAGGAAGAAACTTGTCCAGAATCCACCATTTCCGCCATTTATATTGGGATCGTAGCTAGCCCACAAACAAGGTAAATCAGTGTTGATGGTGCTGGTAATGGTCCTGGTAGTAGGATTTATTTCTATGATGGAAGTGCTGTTAGTAGTAGCATATATAGAGGTTCCGTCTGTGGTAAAGGAAAATATGCTACCTGTAAGCCCAGCCAACTGAAAAGTTTCTACAAAGGATCCACTTTTATCTAGCACATGGATGTTATTGGTCCCGAGTTGGGAAATCCAAATTTCATCATTGAGGTACCCTACTCCAAATGGAGCATTTAGTCCACTTATTTGGTTTCCAAGGTCTACAGATAGGACGCTATCCCACAGGGCTAAAATAGAAGGAGGGGTAGGGGTTCCTTGCCAGGGAGTAATTCCTCCAGGCATATCGCCTTCCAAGGAGTTAATGCTTGGAAAATTAGAAACATCACTTTTACGTTGATGTATTTTGCCAGAAAACTCAGCTGGTTGTACTGAGGGGATAGGCTTTACTTGGGCAAAAATAACTGACATACTCCCCATAGAGAAGAGAAACAGTACCGCCCACACATGAAAATTCGTAAAATTCTTTTTCATAAGCAGTGTTAATGTTTGAGATGAAGTTCAGGGTTTCGCAATTGCGCTAATAGAATTCACATAAAATAGATACTCCCCTGACATTTAATTACCCTCCCGAAATGTCAAATTTCTTTCAGAAAGGGATACAGGATTGATAGAGGAGAAAAAGGAGAAAGAGATACCTTAACATTCTTTCTCGGGAAATTCCCCTAAAGAGGAGCTATTCACAATCTTATGCAAAACCGGTAGGGCCACCAAAAGTAGGAGGAATTTGAACTTCCTGTTCTTGAATGGTGACTTCTCCGTGTTTTTGTTCAAATTTTTCTATGTTTTCACCCAGGGCATAAAAAAGCCGCTTGGCATGCTGAGGACTCATAATGATTCTTGAACGAACCTCGGCTTTAGGTGTACCTGGTAGTATCTGCACGAAGTCTAACACAAATTCTGAGCTGGAGTGAGAAATGATTGCCAGGTTACTATAGACCCCTTTCGCTACTTCAGCAGGCAATTCAATATTTATCTGGTTAGATTTTGCCTTCTTTTCTTCCATATTCTTTCAGCTATTGAACAAAATAGGGGAAAAGTTAATGAATTAGCAATATTTGGCTAGTGATAATTATATGTACAAACCTCTTAAACATAACATTCGCCTAAAGTCTGGAATTTTTCAGGAGGGAAATGTTTAATTTGCAAATATGAACATGAACCATAGATGTATCCTAATCACTGGAGGAGCCGGTTTTATCGGGTCTCACCTTGTCCGTAGGATGGTCAATACCTATCCTGGCTATACCATCATTAACCTGGACAAACTTACCTATGCAGGTAATTTGGCCAATCTGAAGGACATAGAACATGCGCCAAATTATCATTTTGTGAAGGGAGACATTTGCGATTGGGACTTTCTTGAGAAATTATTTGGTCAATACCCCATAGATGGCGTAATCCACCTGGCAGCTGAGTCTCACGTAGATAGAAGCATACTAGACCCCAGGCCCTTCATAGAGACCAATATAGTAGGGACTGTGAGTCTATTGAGCATGGCCTCCAGATACTGGAAGGGTAGGGAGGATGTCCGTTTTCATCATGTTTCCACTGATGAGGTATTTGGTTCACTGGAAGAGGAAGGATTCTTTACGGAAGAAACTTCCTATGATCCCCAAAGTCCCTATGCTGCCTCAAAGGCAAGCTCTGACCACTTTGTCCGGGCTTTTGGGAATACCTATAAGCTTCCATACGTCATCAGTAATTGCTCTAACAATTACGGGCCATATCAGTTTCCAGAAAAATTGATACCCCTATTTATCTCTAATATTCTTCAGGAGAAGACCTTGCCTGTATATGGAAAAGGGGACAATATCAGAGACTGGCTATGGGTAGAGGACCACTGTAGTGCCATAGACATGATTTTCCATCAGGGAGAAAATGGGAAGTCTTATAATATTGGAGGAAAAAACGAGTGGAAAAATATAGACCTCATCCATTTACTTTGTGATATAATGGATGAGAAGCTGGAAAGGGAAAAGGGCGCTTCCAGGCAATTAATCCAGTACGTAATTGACAGGCCCGGTCATGATATGCGTTATGCCATAGATTCGGCCAAAATTGAGCATGAATTAGCATGGCAGCCATCTTTACAGTTTGAGGAGGGCTTGGGAAAAACCATTGATTGGTACCTGGAAAATGAGGACTGGATAAACCATGTGAAGTCTGGGGCGTATATGTCATACTACGACCAGCAATATGGCGAACGTATTGCCTAGAAATAGTTAGTAGGTAGGTTTTTTTTGGGGTTATGAGAAGAACATTAAGTGTATCACCCATAGGTGCCTGTATCTTCTTTGCTTATAGCTTTTTGTATTATCCCATCTTAAATTCCTGGAGTGTCCTCTGGTCAGTCCTACTAGGTCTTTCTGTGTTTACGTTACACATGATTGGTGGCTATTTGCTGGCCAGTAAACTTCATCATCAGGAATGGGGGGAGTTTGTACGTGGAGCCATCATTGGGTTGAATGCGGGTGCTAACGCCATGATCATTGGTATGGTGTTGGGTAACTGGTGGATTGCCTTTGGGATAGGGATAATCGCGCTCCTTTCCTCTTCCTATTATGTTTCCAGAAGTAGGTACTACCATTCTTTTATGGGGTGGCTCAACTGGCTTCTACCTATGTCATGGCCCGTCAATGCTATTGGCTTGATCTGGATGCTGATTAATCTGCTATTTTCACTGCTGGTAGCGCCCTTAGGTATACCGGCCTGGAAAATCAGACTAGGCTTCGAACCTAAAACCTGTACCATTACGGTCTATGGAGGATGCCTACGTCCCTTTCCCGGATTTACTGCCTGTAATATGGGAAACATCGTCTTCTTCAATCCCGGAGGAGAATATTTGTTACTCCATGAGATTGGGCATCTGCTAAGCTTATCTGTCATGGGTTTTGTGTTTCACTACGTAGGTGGGATAGATGAAAGCTACTTTCAGCGAAATTATTGGGAAGCCTACGCAGAATATCTGGCAGACAGCTACAATCATCCTACGGACTTGAATAGTAGTATGTGGCGCTAGGCTACTCAAACTTTTTCTGATAGAGGTAGCCCTCAAACCATATTCGAAGTGTACCGGGCCTTTCTTTTCTCCTAAAGACATACTCCGTCTCCTCTGCTTCAATAAGAGAGAAATAGCAGTTTTCAATCACTCCTTGATCATTCTCCAGATGAAAGGAGAGAACTCTTTCCTGGGAAGTAGAATCTGCCAAAGGAGGGAATTGAATCTTTATAGTATCAGCAGAAAAATCTATAGAGAAAGTAGCTTCAGGTTTTAGAGGATCAGACCATATCTTTCTCACATCTGGCACTCCAAAGCCTAGGTAAAAGTCATAATAAGGAAAGTAATGCCCCAGTCGCTGCATAATGCTGATCACCTGAGCTGGTTGAAGATCTGGACTTTTTTGTAGCACACAGGCCGCTATCCCGGCTATAAGGGGACAGGCAAAGGAGGTTCCTGCTTGTATGCTGTATTGGTCTTTCTTTCCAGTGGTGAGTACATAAGCAGGTCCCGCTACATTGGGCTTTAGCCCACCTACAGAGTTGGGTCCTATGGAGGCAAAGGGAATATGCGCCCTTAGCATAGGAAGAGAACCTCCTACCGACAAAACTTCTGGAGTATCTGCAGGGGTGCCCATGATCTCCCACTTGCTGTCTCCTTCATTACCCATGGCACAAACTATCAGGCATCCTTTCTGAGCAGCTATGGCCGCAGCCTTGCTGGCGGCAGAGGTTTTGCCATCCATTTGGGCGGTAGTGTAATGGTGGTCTGTAAAATTCACGGAGGTAGATACTATGTCGGCTCCCTGTTCTACTGCCCATTCCAGGGCAGCTATCCAGTGATCTTCTTCTATGATACTTTCCTTACTCTCATGTTCTGTTCTGGCCAATAGATAATTGGCCTCATAGGCAGCACCTAGGGGAATCTCTCCATAGAACCCAGCCAGGCAAGCCAGAACCTGTGTTCCATGATCAGAATGTCTGTATACGTTTTCTCCTCCATCGTAAAAGTCTTTGGTGGCTAGTATTCGGTTATCTGCTCTCAGTCTCTCTAACGCCGGGTGTTTATCAGCATACTTAAAGCCTGCATCAATTACGGCTATAGTAATTCCCTTTCCCGTCAATCCATGTGCGGTCAGGGTATCCAGGTACATCAACCCTCTTTGCATGCTGAGCAGTGTATCAAATTTTGAGTTGTCAACAAGTCCAGCTTCCTGCACTTGGGAACTTTTTCCAGTAGAAACAGGTTTAATAGAAGCCACCCAAGCGGCTGATGCTAGTCTCTTTAGTTGGGAAGGATTTAGCTCTACACTGATAGCCTGAATCCATTTTAGATGATGCCGGATGGGAATTTCCTCTTGGGCTAATTCCTGAAACACTTCTTCCATGAAGAGGTTCTGTTGAGCGTGCGAGGTAGAAATATTCTGAAGATATAGATAGTAGGGATCGGCAGGTAAGATATGTACGCTTAGGAATAGGAAAATTGCCGTCAAAAAAACTTTTTTTACGGAAGAAAAACCAGAAAGGTAAATATCACCAAAAATTGAAAAAATTACCGTCACGTTAGTTGCTTACTCATATTAGGCTAAGATATGTACTATTTATTCCTAAATTTAAACAGCTTCTAGCCAAAATACGTATCTTAATGCATAGCGTTTGAAAGTCAGAAAACTATGAGCAAAAAGAGCACCACATTACCATTTATCGGAATGTTGATCCTCATGTTTGGGTTGATCAGACTCGTACCCATCTGGTTGGGTTGGGATATGAATGACCTCATGCTGGCTTTCGGACAACAAATGGCCTACCTCTGGGCGCCCGGTATAGCAGCAGGAATCATTATACTCTTCATGAAGAAGGAGCGCCTGCAGGAATATGGGCTGATCCGTAAATACATGGACAAAAAGTGGTTTTGGGGAGCTATAGCTTTACCTTATGCTTGGGTAATTGGAACGCTGGGATTGATATTCCTCTTTGGTAACCTTATGGGTATTCCGGGCTTTGGAGAAATCATTTTTGGATACGAAGTTACCCATCCTACCATTCCTCTCTTTCATAAAATTGGTTCCTTATTTACTCTTTGGATAGAGCAGGTAGGTTTATTTGACACCCCACCTATGATAGGGACATTGCTGGTCATGAGCATCGTATTCGGGGTGATGTTTGGCTCCTCTGTGGGGATTCTCTTCACTTTAGGAGAAGAACTGGGATGGAGAGGATTGATGGTAATGGAAAATAGAGAGTTAGGTTGGGCCAAGTCCTCTTTCATGATAGGGTCTCTTTCTTCTCTGGTACAGCTCCCCATCATCATGTCAGTAAGTACAGATTATCCCTGGACTGATATCAGCCTATTCGTGGGCTTCAACATAGCACTTTGCTTCATCCTCATCTACATGAATGACAAAGCCAATAGCATACTGCCTTCCGCAGCCTTCAAGTGTGTATTGTCTTTTGCCAGTTTAGGCTTTCTGGTCTTTGTAGTAGGAGGAGATGAAAGGGTAGGCAGTTTATACGGCATCAGCGGTATAGCAGTCCTTGCCTTTATCATTGGCATCATCTACATGGCAGATAAATCCTATGTAGAGAGCTACAGGGAGCAACATTTCGCTACCTACCCTTCAGATGAGGACTAATACTCCACAAAAAATCATTAGACATTCCAACTTAAGAATGGGATTGATGTAGAGGAAGTAGTAGCTGTAACTGTACTCCCCCTTAAACTTGCACTATTTACTGTTCCAGTTAAAGGAGTTGGGTTGCCAATCATACGTCGTCTGAGCATGTCAAATAAGCTTATCATAATTACTCCTGAGGTACTAGTGACATTTTGTACCAGCACAAGGCTGTCATCTGGACTAAAAAATAGTTGACTTATGGTAAGATTGGAAGGGTTTTCTGTGAGAATTGCACTTCCTAGATTTGTGTTGAAAACAGTTGGATCAAATCCTACATTTAAGAACCTCATAGATCTAAGGTTTGAGAAAAAGGCAACTCTACAGTTAGGTGAAATTGTAAACCCTACTGTTAAGGGTTCAATTACCTCTCTTACGCCCTGAATACCTACAAGTTTTACTCCCCAACCTAGCTGTGAGCCTCCTGACCCAAGCCTAGAGGCTACTATGAATGTACGGATGTTTCCGCATGAAATGGAGGAAAGATCATCAGGTGGATTGTTTGGATTAGGTAGATCTACAGGAACCGGAGTCAGGCTTTTGCTTACAAAATCTCCTGGGGTTCTTAAGATATTTATTTTAAAATTCTCCCTATCGGTTCTAACTCCCTGAGGGACAGGGTCAGCTTCAACCGTGATACTAAAATCGGGCGCTTCGGTACCTACAGCTACAGTATCCACCACAATAGTGCCAGTAGCTTGGCCATTCTGTGGAACAGATAAATTACTAGGAGAAAAACTCAAGTTTGCCCCATAGACTGAATCGACAGTCCTAATATTAACATTTCCAGAGAAGCCATTATTAGACTGTACCTCAAAATCTATAGAAGTGTTGTTACCCCATTGTAGGTCCGATTCTGTTGGGGATAGTCTGAGTGATATGCTGCCTGGTGAAACAGTAATAGGAAGATTTACACTTTGGAAGCATGTCATTCTAGCTTGGATTTGTGAATTACCTGGGTTAAGTCCCCTGATAGAAAAAGATTGAGAAGTACTTCCCATTGAAATAGGAATCTGCAAAGCATCACCTGCAGCTAAGTTATTTAATGCTACAGCGTTGTTCCCTGGTTCCAGGATTAACCTTGAGTCCTGAAAGATTCTATTAGGAAATATAATACTTAGCTGTTGGCTGTTAACTAGATTCAGATTAAGAGAGTTTCTGGAAAACCGTAGAATAGCATTTGGCATAATAGATAAAGTATGCCTAAGCCTTTTTCTTTGGGTCATTGAGGTTCCAAATAATATATTTGTAATTTTTACAGTTACTTCGACTTCGATAGTACAATTTATTGCTGAAGAAGAGAGGTTTGAAGGAGCGATCCATCTTACTTTATCAATGGAATTTGAAGGAAGAAATGCGCCATCACAAGGTGAATCTGACCATCTAATGCCTTCCAATTCTATTCTATCTAATCTACCACCTATAAGTTCTACCGTTACACAAAAGTTTACTTCTTCACCACAGCTAACTTGGGTAGGATAGGGCTCTTGGTTACAGTAGCTAACAGAAAATTCAGATCTCAGAGGTGGGAAAGGCCTAAGTCCTTGTGTGATTAATGCTATGATGGCAGCTGTTAAAATGATACCTATGCCAATTGCAACAACAGGTCCTGA
>JBCDBC010000062.1:0-11274 GCA_039184535.1 Bacteroidota bacterium
TAGTAGGTTATACGTAAGTACTTAGAGTAAAGGTTTAGGTACTTTTACATTATCTAAGTACAACCCCTACATTGAGGGCCGTAGGGTTTTCTACTAACTCTTCCATATTAGTTTCCAAAACCCATTCTTTTTTACCGCTCTTATCAAATCCTATGGCTGGAGAACTATAGAATACTTTCACTTTCTTGTCAAACTGGTACTTGCAGATGTACTTCATATCCTTAAACAGAGACATGACCATCTCTGATTGATCCTCTCCCTTTAATTCATTTAACAGCTCCATTTGAGTATCAGCTTGGTGTTTCCTGCTAATCATGCTGCCATTCCAGTGGAAGATTTTTTCCTCAGACTTAATCTGAAGGACATCATTTAAGGCTTTGTTTAAGGCATCCGGAGAGGAAAAGTCAAAAGAGACTGTAAACATGTATTTGTCTTCATCAAAATTACTAGTGGCATTACTAATCCCCTGTATGCCAGCTAGTTTCTTGTCCCACTCTTCTTTACTTTGTCCCATGATATCATCCTGTTCTTCCATCCCTCCTCCCATTTTCATTAATGAGGAGATCTCGCTCATGTCCACTATATATTCCATTTGGCCGGAGCCATCTTTATGAAAGGTGTAGGATTCTATGATGGTAATACAGGAAGAGAGACTCAGGGAAAGAAGAAGCAAAAGAGTTAGTCGAAGATTCATGTTTGTGTGTCTTTTAGGAAGAAAGTGAAGCCTGCTCTGAATATTACGAAAATTTAGAGGATAGAGATATAATCAATTTTCCCCCCATCTATACGTATCCTGACTTACCCCCAACTGATCAATAATTCTGTGGACTACAGTATCTGCTACTTCCTCTATGGTGGTAGGCCTGGAATAGAAAGAAGGAATAGCGGGTAGTATGATCCCTCCTGCACGCGTAACTGTTTGCATATTTTCCAGGTGAATAAGGTTAAAAGGGGTGTCTCTTACCATACAGATAAGCTGCCTCCTTTCCTTTAGAATGACATCAGCAGCTCGGGTAATTAGGTCATCAGAAAATCCGCTGGCTATTCTCCCCAAGGTACCCATGGAACAGGGGGCTATCACCATATGCATGTATTTGGCTGAACCAGATGCAAAAGGCGCCATATAATCTGTTCTTTCATAAATAGGGAAGGGGCAGTCAAAAGGAATCCCTAATTCATGCTGCCATACATCCATGGCATTCTTGGATAACACTACTCCTACTTCCAGCTTATCTATTCCTTCAAGCTGCGTAAGTAATCTCTGGGCGTAAATGCTTCCGCTGGCCCCCGTAATGGCTACTACTACCTTTTTCTTCATCCGAAACTGTATAGATAAGTGAGTATAGAACGAGACAATTAAATGAAGAGAATGTTTTCAACTATAAATTCTTTTAAGAATACCTGACCTATGCTTTTGAAATGCAGGAAAAAGATGTAAATTTGCAATCCCAAAAAGATTATCATGTACGCAATAGTAAACATAAAAGGATTCCAGTTTAAAGTAGAAGAGGGTCAAGAACTCTATGTGAACAGACTGGAGCAGGAAGAAGGAGACAGCGTTACCTTTGAAGAAGTTCTTCTTTTGGATAACGATGGAAGCGTATCAGTAGGTAAACCCCTGGTAGCTGGTGCTAGTGTGTCCGCTAAAGTGGTAGAGCACGTGAAGGACAATAAAGTGATTGTTTTTAAGAAGAAGCGTAGAAAGGGATACAGAGTGAAAAACGGTCATCGTCAGCACCTATCTAAAATTGAAATAGAAAGTATCACAGTATAAATTCTAACAAAATTTAAGTCATGGCTCACAAAAAAGGTGGAGGTAGTTCCCGTAACGGTCGCGATTCAGAAAGTAATCGCCTTGGAGTGAAAATCTATGGTGGAGAGGTAGTAGTACCTGGAAACATCATTGTACGTCAGAGAGGAACCAAGTTCCGTCCTGGTAAAGGAGTAGGAATCGGAAGAGACCACACTTTGTTTGCCCTGGAAGGAGGAACGGTGAAGTTCACTGATCGTACCTTCAATCAGAAAACCAGAAAAGTGGTAAGCGTTGTTCCTGTAAAGGAATAAATCTACCCCACGAAATATTTACGCAGGCATGACAGATTTTTCTGTTATGCCTGTTTTTTTATTACCAAAGAATGGCATAAAACTTAGCCACTGAGGCTTCAATACTAGCCATTCATTTCTCTTTGGTTGTCTACTCCTGACTCCTTGAATATATTCATCAAAAGTGCAAGTTTATAGAAGTGTATTTTTGTTAAGCCCTGGCAAATATGATCGAATCATAGGAAAAGATCGTCAAGCTTCGAGATGTCTATTGGCAAGTAACTGAGGGGAAGAGCACTAGGTACCTTCATTCTTTGGTTGATCTTATATTGTCTGAGAGATAAGCGTTTGTAAGAGAGAATACCGCTTAATAACCACTTAACAATTTAGAACCTTCACAAAAAATGGATGTTAAGATAGTACAGGTAGGAAAGTCAGGTTTTCCGGTAGTCCCTGCTGCTCCTATTGAGAGAATAAGACTTTATGGGAAAGGAATGGTCGCCCAAGGGGAGCCGGTTCTTGTGCTTAATCGTAAAGGAGTGCTGACAGCTTCTCAAAAGAAAGATGAAGTCCCACCATCTGGAGTAAATGATGGTATTTACTACCATTTTGTTAGTGATTCTGTGTTCAGACCTTCCAGCTTTTTAAGAAGAAACATTAAAAAAATTCAAGGACTGTTCAAAGAAATGGGTTTTCTTAGGAAGGCCAAGAAAGCTAAGGCTACTGGCTACTTGATTGTTCACTCTATGGGGTTTGGCAATATGCTTCTCTACAGGATGGTAGCAAGTGTATTGAACTACAAGTTTATCTACCAAATAGTAGAGTGGAACGCTGCACTTACCTCCAGAAAAAAACTTAAAAATAGAATTAGCGATTTCTTTTTCGAGAGGATAGGTTTGAGGCTGGCAGATGCTTATCTGCCCATCAGCCATTTTCTGGCTGATACGCTAAAAGAACGTTACCCTGATAAGCCTCAGTTATATGTCCCTATCATTTGCGACTTCAGTAGATTCGAAGGCATCAGTATAGCTAAAAAGGAAGAGTACTTTTTATACTGCGGTTCTCTTTCTTACGCAGAGGTAGTACACTTCATCATGGAAGCATATGCTAAGCTGAAAACAGAGAATACCTTTCTGTATTTGGTCCTTAGCGGAGATAGGGAGAAAATAGCTGATATTCAGGAAAGAGCCCAAGAACTAGGGATTGCGGAAAAGATTAGAATATTCTCCCGTATTCCTTATCAGGAATTAGTGGAAAAATACTGTGGTGCTAAAGCTTTATTGATTCCGTTAAGGCCTACTTTACAGGATACTGCCCGTTTCCCTCATAAAATAGGGGAGTACCTAGCGTCAGGGAATCCCATAGTTACCACTAACTACGGAGAAATAACACATCATTTTCAGCAAGGAGAAACAGCTTTTATAGCAGATGAGTATGAGGTATCAGCTTATGCTGAGCAGATGCAATATATTTTGGACCAACCTGAGCTTGCAAAGCAAGTTGGAACAGCAGGGAAAAGATATGGGCTGGATCATTTCGACTGTAATGTTCATGGAAGGAGAATGTTAACCTTCTTTCAGGAATTAAGTGGAGAAGCATTTGAAAATTTTGATGAAAATGCCCCCTTACAAAAAGAGCCAGCTTTATTGGCTAAACCATAACTTAGAACCATAACTCAAAACCATAACTCAAAACCATAACTCAAAACCATAACTCAAAACCAGTTACCGTTCAGCATTTAAGGACTATATTTATTAACTCAAATTACAACCGTAACCATGTGTGGAATATGTGGTAAAGTTCATTTTGACCCTTCTCATAATATTGACCCTGTTCAACTAGAGCGTATGAGTGATACCCTCTATTACAGGGGACCAGATGATAGTGGGCAATATATATCAGGAAACGTAGGGCTTGGCTTCAGAAGGCTAAGTATCATAGATTTGGAAGGAGGGCATCAGCCGTTGGCCAATGAGGATGAAACTATCTGGATAGCCTTTAACGGAGAAGTATATAATTTTCAGGAAATCAAAAAAGTACTAGAAGCAAAAGGCCATGTTTTTAGAACCAATACAGATTCTGAGGTAGTGGTCCATGCTTATGAAGAGTATGGAGAAGCCTGTGTAGATCATCTCAGAGGGATGTTTGCTTTTGCTATTTGGGACGAGAACAAGCAGCAGCTTTTTTGTGTAAGAGATAGGTTTGGGATCAAGCCCTTCTTCTACTATATGGACCATGATAAGTTCATCTTTGGTTCAGAGATAAAAGCCATAATGGCCTCGGGAGAAATCAGAAATGAGCTGGATATTCACGGATTAGACTCCTATCTGGCCTTCCAGTATATAGCAGGAGAAAGAACAATTTATGAAGCCATAAAGAAGTTAAAGCCTGCCCATACCTTAACTATCAGGCCCAGGGATTCTCATAACAGGATCACCATCAAAAGGTACTGGGAAACAAAATACGAGCCTGATTTCAGTAAAACTGAAGAAGACTGGATAGAGGAGTTGGATGAGGTGCTTACAGAATCTGTCAAATTAAGGCTAATCAGTGATGTACCATTAGGCGCTTTCCTGAGTGGCGGGATAGACTCAAGTTCAGTCGTGGGGCTGATGAGTAAATTATCCAGTAGTCCAGTAAAAACATTCTCTATAGGTTTTAAAGAGAAAAAATTTAATGAGCTTCCTTATGCCAGAGAAGTAGCGGCGAGATATAACACGGAACACCATGAACAGATTATAGAGCCTGAATCTGTAGAACTACTTCCCCTACTGGTACGTGCTTATGATGAACCATTTGCAGACTCCTCTGCTATTCCCACCTACTATGTATCTAAGTTTGCTAGGGAGTACGTAACGGTAGTCCTGTCTGGAGATGGAGGAGATGAGCTTTTCGCGGGCTATAACCACTATCCTAAATGGGCCAAAATCCATAAGTATAATGTTACTCCAGCAGGATTTAATAAACTGGTATGGGGCAGTATCCATAAGATGATCCCTACTAAGGTCAAGGGAAAGGGGATAACCTACTTACTCTCTCAGGACAGAAATTATTTTGGGAGTAGCGCCAAGACGTGGAATATTCCTGAAAGAGCTGCCCTTTATAAAAGAGAATTATGGAAAAAATTAGCTGACGCACCAGCTGAGAAATATAGAGAAAACATCATCAGATCTGTTGACTCCAAGGACTTTATCTGGAGAATGCAGCAGGCAGATATGCATAGCTACATGACAGATGATGTGTTAACTAAGGTAGATAGGGTAAGTATGAGAGTTTCACTGGAAGCCAGAGTACCTATTCTGGATCATAAGGTGGCTGAGCTAAGCTTCAAAATCCCGACTTCATTTAAGCTAAGAGGGGATGATAAGAAGTATATCCTTAAGAAAGCTATGGCTAAGTACCTACCTGAAAGTGTTGTTTCTCATAGGAAGCAGGGATTCTCAGTACCTCTAAAGCAGTGGTTTAAAGATGACTTAAAAGCATATGTTCATGATAAGTTGGTGAATCCTAATCCACTGCTAAGTGAGTTCATCAATCAGGATTACGTAGCTAAAATTGTAGAAGATCACAATTCTGGCATGAGAGACCTAAATAACAAAATTTGGTCCCTCATATTTCTGAATGCCTGGCTGGAAGAACAAAAAGATAGCATCCAGACGTCTACCAACCAGTACAAAGAAAAGATCGCACAGTAAGAATTCTGTATATAAAAAACGGCTTGTAGATTACCTACAGGCCGTTTTCTTATTTCGTATTGGCCATTTAGAAGCCGTCAGCTGCATTTTCCTTCTTCTTGGGGATGGTATCCCCTTCCACATAGGTAGGTGCACAAACCAGCTTACCAGAGAAGTTATCTGGTACCATAAATCTTTCTTTCGGGAAGTTGATAGCAGTATCTTCATATAGCCTTTTCATGTATAGCGCCCATATGGGTAAGGCCATATTCGCACCCTGTCCATATTTGATAGAGCGGAAACGCATTCTCCTATCAGCACATCCTACCCAGACACCGCTGGAAAGATTAGGGACAAAGCCTACAAACCAGCCGTCCGAGTGATTCTGGGTAGTTCCTGTTTTACCTCCTATCTCAGTATCAAAGTTATATCTGAATCTGAGACGCTGAGCAGTACCACCCGGCTCATCCACTACACCCCTCATTAATTCCACCATCATAAAAGCTTTATTGGGCGAAAGCGCTTCCTGGGATTTAGCTGTGAACTCTTCCAGAACATTCCCGTACCTATCCTCAATTCTTGAAATGAGCGTAGGTTCTATAGATGTCCCCTGGTTAGGAAAAGTACAATAAGCACCAGTAAGTTCCAGGACACTTAGATCTGTCGTGCCAAGTGCCAAAGAAGGAACTTCATCTAACTGTGTCTTGATCCCCATACGGTAGGCCATTTCTGCCACAGCATGAGGGCCTACTTCCTTCATGAGTCCAGCTGTAATTAGGTTTGTAGAAGTAGCTAACCCTCGTTTCAGGGTCATCTTACCACCTACTTCCCCACCTGAGTTTTTGGGAGCCCAACGAGTTCCTGATCCATCTGTATTCTCAAAAAATACCGGCTGATTGAGCAGCTCATTACAAGGGGTATACCCATTATCTATGGCTGTAGCATATACAAAAGGCTTGAAGGTAGATCCAACCTGCCTCTTTCCTTTAGCTACATGGTCATACTTGAAATTTCTATAGTCTACACCTCCTACCCAGGCCTTTACCCCACCCGTAGCTGGGTCTATAGAGATGAAGCCTGTTTCCAAAATCCCAGCATAGTACTTCAGAGAATCTATGGGACTGATAGACATACTGACGTCCCCATCCCAGGTAAAGAGGTTCATCTTGATGGGTGTTTCGAAGCCTTTTTCGATATCATCTCTTGATAATTTCTGCCTGAGCCCGCTTTGGTACCGGGCTGACTGATACTTGAGATCATTCAGTAGATCATCCTGTTTTTTCCAGAAGCTATTCCACTTGCTGCTGTTCATCATGTTAGCGATGGAGGCAGAATCCTTTCTCCAGTCTTCCTTCCCAAAAGTGGTATTATCAAAATCTGTTTGCAGCGCCTTGAGGTGCTCAGCTACTGCATCCTCAGCATGTTTTTGCATACGTGAATCCAGGGTGGTGAACACCCTCAGACCATCAGTATAGAGATTATAATCATTCTCCTTACACCATTTTTGAAGCTCTGCTCTGAGGTGCTCCCTAAAATAGGGAGCCAAACCCTTAATATGTTCCTGGTCCTGACGCACTACATTGAGGGGAATAGCTTTCAGGCTATCAATATTCATGGTATTTGCATCCAGGAACCCATACTTTACCATCTGATCAATGACTAGATTTCTTCTGGTTTGGGTCCTTTCCGGGTATTTGATGGGATTGTAAACACCTTGGCCCTTCAACATACCCACGAGCATAGCTGACTCCTCTATGGTTAGCTCTTTTGCACTTTTATTGAATAAGCGGTCAGAGGTCGTTTCTATCCCATAGGAGGTCCCATAGATATTTACCGTATTCAAATAAGCAGCCATGATCTCTCGCTTAGTAAACCTTCTTTCTATGTATGCGGATACAAAAAACTCTTTGATCTTCCTGATGATGGTTCCCTGTCCTTTTACCTCCTTCCCATAGAGGTTTCTCGCTAGCTGCATATCTATAGTACTACCGCCACGCATGATACCTCCTGTTATGTAACCTGAAAGGATGGAGAAAAACGATTTGGGGTCTATACCGGAATGCTTATAAAACCTCACATCTTCAGTTGCCAGGAAGGCATCAATCACGTGTGGAGAGATCTCGTGAAGCTTAAGGTTAATTCTATTCTCACGTGAATAATATCTCTGAAGGACCACTCCATCAGAAGAAACCAATTGAGTAGACAGGTCTGACTGAGGATTCTCAATTTCATGCATAGGAGGAAGATCCTGAATAGCATAAATGATAAATCCTACGACAAAGAGAAATATAGCACCCACAAAGATCAGGAAGATCCTCCTTGGGGTTTTGTACTTGTCAGAGAAGAGATTAGAGAATTTTTTAGGCCCGCCAGAATTCGAGTTCGATGTTGATTCCATATAAGTATCTGATGTTCACCTTTACAGCTAATAGTACGAAAAGGTGCCTATAGTGTTAGGGAGATTTGTAGACAAATATATAGCTTAACGGATTGTATACCAGCTTATTTTGAGAATAATCCTAAGGGGATTTTACGAGCTATAAATTCATGCCGTACTGGAAGAAGTTTCTCCTATTTTTTTATGAGAGGACCAATTTCTGATTTTTTGGGAAGAAAATATCTCCTAATTTTTGATGAAAATACATCACAGAGCTAAATTCTTGTTAAATGGATTCTCTTTGGCAACAATTTCTAATGATTCCTTGGTGGATACACCTTGTCATCCTGATAATCGCAGTAGGAATATATGATGTGTTCATCCAGAAGAAGCATACCATCCTCCACAACTTTCCTGTAGTTGGGCATTTTAGGTATTTACTGGAAAGCATAGGGCCTGAATTGAGGCAGTATATAGTAGCGAATAACAGGGAAGAGTTACCCTTTAACAGAAGCCAACGCACATGGGTGTATGCTTCCTCTAAAAAGCAAAATAATTACCAGGGCTTTGGAACGGATCAGGATATTCATAGCCCAGGTCATATTTTCATTAACTCCAGGCTGTTGCCTAAAGTCCTGCCTGAAGATCATCCTAACCAAAGTCAGAAGGATGTTATCCCATCAGCCAAGGTTTTAGGAGAATACCACAAGAGAAAGCGGCCTTTCAGACCGGCTTCTATCGTGAATATATCTGCCATGAGTTATGGCTCCCTATCCAAGGCTGCAGTGACTGCCCTAAATCAGGGGGCTATCAAGGCAGGGTGTTACCATAATACAGGAGAAGGAGGGCTTTCTCCTTATCATAGTTATGGAGCTGATGTAGTCTTCCATTTTGGGACAGGGTATTTTGGGGTGAGAGATGAGAAAGGAAACTTTAGCCTGGATAAGATGAAAGCACTGGTACAGAATAATCCCTTTATACGAGCTATAGAGGTAAAGCTATCTCAAGGGGCCAAGCCAGGAAAAGGAGGTGTTTTACCCGGCAAGAAAATCACCAAAGAGATTGCTGAAATCCGTGGAGTAGAAATGGGGAAGGATGTGCTGTCTCCAGCTAGTCATTCTGCCTTTTCTAATGTGGAGGAGCTGATCACCTTTATAGAGGAAATAGCAGATGCCACCGGTTTACCTGTAGGGATTAAATCTGCGGTAGGGAAAGTAGATCAGTGGATAAGGCTAGCAGATGCTATGAAAAGAAGGGGAGAAGGTCCGGATTTTATTGCCATAGATGGAGGAGAAGGAGGAACCGGGGCTGCCCCACCGTCATTTGCTAATCATGTATCTCTGCCATTTATGTATGCCTTTAGTGAAGTATATAGGCTGTTTGAGGAGAGAGAACTGACTGATAGACTGGCATTTATAGCTGCCGGAAAATTAGGGTTTCCTTCAGGTACTATGATGGCTTTTTCTATGGGGGCTGATATGATCAACGTAGCCAGAGAAGCCATGATGTCCATAGGGTGTATTCAGGCTCAAATTTGTCATACCAACAGCTGTCCTGCAGGAGTAGCTACTCAGAAAAAGTGGTTGCAGGCAGGCCTAAGGCCTGAACTAAAATCCGAGCGCTTTAGTAATTACGTGAGAACGCTAAGGAAGGAAGTACTAGAAATTACCCATGCTTGTGGGTATGAGCATCCTGCTGAGATGAACATGGAGGATGTCAGGCTAAGTATGGGAGATAATCATGCCACCAGGACGCTGAAGGAGATCTTCTCTTATGATAAGACGCCTGTCGCCTTTGGTGGCATGACTGATTTACTGAACTGTTCCCATCTAGGTGCTATTTCAACAAAAGTAGGTGCTTAGTTTTGTATCTCGAATTTAATAGCGATTGAGTGGATTGCTTTGATAGGTTCCCCGTTTTTAGTTCCTGGCTCCCAATTAGGCATAGTACCCACGATGCGTAAAACTTCTTCATCACACCCAAATCCTAATGACTTCACAATCTTGGGGTTAGAGATATTACCTGCTTCATCCACATCGAATTTAGCAATGACTATCCCTTCCACTTTGTTATTAATGGCCATACGTGGATACCTGAGTCTCCTTGCCACAAAACGGCTCATAGACTTACTCCCACCGGGGAAAGAAGGGGTTTCAAACACCGCATTAGGGTCGAAACTCTCAGTATTTCTTTTTTCACTGGTAGCAGATTTTGTTTCTGTACTTGGCATTTCCTTAGGTGGATTAGCCACTACTGTAGGAGCTACCTTTGGCACCTCTCTGGTAGAAGCACTGAGCCCGGAGGAACCTAACGCATAAGGATTTTTGGAACTAACATTAGTTCTCTTAGAACTGCTAGTAGTCGCCATTGATGAGTTAGATTCTTGAGTTTGGTTAACAGAGGGCTTAGATGACTTTGAAGATCGGTTGTTAACTTCAGGGTTAGTTGTGCTCTCCTTCACCATTTCTTTAGTACCTTCATTAGTAGCCATAGAGGCTCTACTTCCAATTCTTAAAGGAAGCTTATATAGGGTTTGTGATTGACCATCGGCTGATCGTACATAGACAAAATAGTTTCCCGCAGTAGGGTAAGCGTATTTGATAGAAGATTTTATCTGTTTCTTGAGGCCATTCCCAAAATCAATCTCATATAGAGGTAATTTATCTTCTCCTAGAGGGATAATCTTAAAACTGAGCTTATTTCCTGCCTTTCGATCACCTGCAATATCTAGTGCTATATTGGCAGTTTGAACTGGATTTGTATCAAAACTATCTGATACATCATCTAAAAAGTTATCTCCATTATCGTCTACTACAATGAGTTCTGAACTACCATCTAATTCGAATTTGACATAGTCTTCAATTTTTCGGATTGTGTCAAAAGTCTCACTTCCTGCATGTTTTACAAGAATAGGTTTTTGAGAATTATTTAACAGTGAATCTACCAACTCAAATGATAGTTCGCTGGCGAAAAACCTATGATAGGAAGAATTGTTCATGTAAGGTTGAACCCCCATAAAATATGCGAGAACAGACCCTCCGGATATCAGAATAGCTATGAGAGCAAGCTTTACTGCTCTCATTTGTTTTTCTTTCTTCTCGACTGCAAGGATGTAATTTTCAAGGTTGTCCGATGGACTCTTTTTTGTAGACATAAGGAAGTGCGGTTTGGTAATGGATA
>JBCDBC010000063.1:0-11228 GCA_039184535.1 Bacteroidota bacterium
ACTATCAGTTCCTTCCACATATCAAAATTAGGAATCTCCCATTCTATCTGCACTTCTTCATTGTTCACCACAGTTGCGTTAATCATATGTATAGCCTTTGACGGGTCTACATGATAGGCTTTCCCTATGGTAGTATCTGATCTTGAACGGACTGAATTAGCAGAAATGGCCTCCACCTCATACACATACTCCTGCTCACAGAAGGTGGTAGAATCTATAAATAAGGTCTGATCCCCGCTTACTTCCCCTATAAGTTCAGGTTGCCAGCCCGGGATGTTGAATGTTCTGAAAATACGGTAGGCTTGCACACTTTCCCAGCCTATATAAGGGGTCCAGAATACTTCTACACGCTCATCCCCTGAAAGGTGCTCAATATCTATTGTACAATGTTTGGCAGAATCAGTAAGTGGACTCCGGGTATTACAAATGGTTTCACTCTGGACAAGGTAGCAGTAAGATTGGGTAGAGGTAGTTAGCTGGCCATCCTTAAAGCTTCTTTTTTCTCTTTGGGTCAGGCTATCCAGAACTTCAAATTCTCCAAGCGCATTCTCTTTGTAAATGTGGTAGCGTTCAAAGTATAAGGGAGAAAGATTATCTGCTTGAAACTCTACTAACACATCTGTTTCCCCCATTACGGTTACTCTGTCAATGGGAAGAACCTGTGGGATTTCATTTGACAAAACTTTTAGGGTTAGCCCTCCTATGGAACTATCTACACATCCAAACTCATTTACTGCAATTACCCCTAACTGATAGTTACCTTCGGCATCATAGATATGAGTAGGAGTGGCAGAGGAAGACTGGACCCCATCTCCTAAATCCCATGTCCATTGAATAAGGGGACTTTCTTGAGTATCTGGTATGGAAAATGTCACCTCCTGAGCTGTGCAGAAAAGGGTATCTGTACTAGCAATGGAAATAGTGGGAAGTGAGTGTATCTCTACCGTTGTATCGGATGAGATAAGTGTAGTACAACCTGCAGAGTCTGTTAAGGCCATTAATGGGGAATAAGTACCGCTATAAGGATATGAGTAGGTATTTTGGCCTATCGGGAGAAGGGTCCCATCACCAGTAAGCCACTGTAATGAAATATCTTCATCTACCACAGATTCAAACTGAACCTCAAGGCCAGGACATCCAGCCAAAGGGCTAAATGAGAAAGTACCGTAAGGTCCTTCAATGATGATGTGTTCTTCTCTCAATACAGTATCCGCACAGCCTGATTCTGCCATCCCAATAAGTTGCACATCATACTCTCCTGGAAGCGTATAGAGATGTTGGGCAAGCGGTAGTACAGAGGTGGCTCCGGTCCCAAAATCCCAAAACCAACTAATATTTCCGTGTTGAGTAGATGAGTCGGCCTGAAAGGTAACAGCTAAAGGAGGACACTCTGTGAAGGTTGTATCAGTAAAGAAATCTATGGAAAAGGGATTTATACGGATGTAGTCTTCCTTGATGATGGTACTATCACATCCATTAACGTCTGTTACACGAAGTTGAATGTTATATATCCCAGCATGTTCATAGATGTGTTCAGGATTGGCAAGAGTAGAGGTATTGCCGTCCCCAAAGTCCCACTCATACGTCAACCCATACCCTTCCGAGGTATTGATGAAAGAAACCGTATTCCCAGGGCAATTTTGAGAAAATGGAGCATAGAAATCTGGTGTCGGTTTAGAGACAAAGATATACTGAGGCCTGTAAAGTGATTTTGTACAACCTAAAGAATCTGTAGCTGTAAGCACAATATCATAATATCCTGGTTCCCCGAAGGTATGGATCGGATTTTCGAGTGTGCTGATGATGCTGTCCTCCAAAATCCACTCATAGGAGATACCTGAGGTCTGGGCACTTGTCTCGTTTAGAAACTCTACAGTAAAGGGGGGACAGCCGGCAGTGGTTTCCTTCACAGTAAAACCGAGAAGGGGCTTGTAAGTAGTTAAGTAGTCTTTACGTACCAATGTATCCCTACATCCAAACTGGTTTTGGACCATCAGACTTATATCATAGGTGCCTGGATGAAAAAAGCCATACTGTGGATTTTCTGCATAAATGGTGTCTCCTTCTCCAAAATACCAATGCCATGAAATAGCTGAATCCGATAGGTTAACAGGCACTGCTGGATAGGGAGCACAAACTGTGGAGTCGGGTAATGAGAAGTCAGCCTTTGCCGGAATGACTGGAAGATTTATTCCATAAGTAGTCTGGCATTCGAATTCTTCATTAATAGCCGTTAGGCTGATATAATAGTATCCAGGTTCCGTAAATGTGATACTTACATTCTCATCTGTACTTGTAAGGCCATTCCCCAGATTCCATAGGTACTTATCTGCCTCAATAGAAGCGTTGGTAAAAGAAACCTCAAAAGGCAGTTCGCATACCGCAGCTACTGAAGGGATGAAGTCTGGAATAGGGGGCTTTATGAAAATGGCAGCATTCTTTGTAAGAGAAGCCTTGCAGCCCTTATTCCAGCCCACCAAGGTAACATCTATGTCTCCATCCCTGTCAAATGCATTCAGGAGGTCAATAGAGACTATGCTATCTCCCGTATCAAAGTACCATACATATTGTTCTCCCCCTACGCTCAGGTTCTCGATTAGAACTGCACTATTAGGGCAAACACTATCAGCTGCAGGTTCAAAATCAATATTCGGTGGACTGCCAGCAGAAAGATATTTTGGAAGGAAGATTGTATCCAAACAGCCAGCTGCATTTTCAGCAATGAGCTTTACATCAAATCTACCTGTATCAGCCAACACAAAGCTTGGGGAGGGATCTGTTGAAATAGGAAGCCCCTCCACTTCCCATCTGTAAGAGGTAATAGGGCCTCCCCTAAGGATGGAATCTGAAAGGGAAACAGTAAATGGAATACATCCCCCCCTTTTATCCTCCTTAACTATAGTTTCTAGAAATGGAGAGTTGACCGTATCAGCAGAGGCCTCGCCTGACACACAGCCTAGGGAATCTGTCACACTTAATTTTACTACGAAGGTTTCATCTGTCTGAAACTGATGGGTGGGATGTTGTTCTACGGACGTTGTCCCATCTCCAAATTCCCATAGCCATGAGGAAGCACCAGAAGAAGTATCAGTAAACGCCACTTCATATGGAGGATGACAGCTGGAAATGCTAGGATCAAAGGTAAAGCCTGCCTCAGGAGGGGCTTTTACGCTGAGGGTTAATCCTTCATTTACGATACAACCTTTCCCGACATTAATTTCAACCTTGATAGTATAGGTACCCGTAGTATCATAAGTGTGATTTAAGGAAAAAACGGAATCTATGAAGGTGCTATCTCCTAAGTCCCAGCTAATTTGGCTCCCAATGGGAGAAAAGGCTTTTAAGGTAACAACATCTCCCAGGCAGGAAACTTCTTTATCTACTTCAATTTTCAGGGTGTTAGACCCAATATTTACATAGGATTCTTCTACTACAGTGTCTGCACATCCAGAAGGGTCTGTGATAATATGGGTCACAGAATAACTACCGATGGAGGTGTAAGTATGAACAGGGTTAGCTGTGGAGGTGGTAAAGCCATCCCCAAAATCCCATTTTTCGGTGCTTCCCGCTGGAGCGTTTCCACTAAACTGAACCGTAAAAGGCGGACCACAGGATACTAAGGTATCAGCATAGAAGGATGCATCAACATTCCCAGATTGAATATTAAGGGTATCAAAGGTAAATCCACTACATCCAGCTTCAGTTTCTATGATAAGGGTAACAGGAAAAGAGCCATTACCTGAGAAGGTATTCTCTGGGTTGTTATCACTGCTAATGGACCCATCTCCAAAATCCCATGAATAAGAAGAAATAGGTGTAGCAGTTATAGAGGTATTTGAGAAAGAGTAAGTGGTTGTTTGACAATCCTCAGTTCTGTCATATGAGAATGACACCTCAGGTGCAGGTAAAATTTCAATATAATTTTGTCTTGTGAGAGTATCCTTTCTCCCTTGGTCATCTGTAACAATTAGGCGAATAGTATACATACCCGGCTGAGAGTAGGCTGTACTGGGATTCTTTAGGCTGGAAGTAACATTGCCCAGGTCCCAAGACCAGGAGGTGGCATTAGTGGATTGATCAAAAAAATTTACGATGATAGGGGCACATCCTCTTACAGTATCAGACTGGAAGTCGGCTACAGGCTGTGCAAAGCCCGGTTTGCATAGTATTGATAAAAATAAAAATATCCCTAAAACGTATTTTATCATTCCATAAATATACGTTTAGGATAAAGTGTAAAAACGTGTGAGTAATCCTTAGGCGGTTTTTGTATAAAGGGAGATTGTTTGAAATGTAGAAAAACCTACCATTCTATGAAGCCCGTTAATATGGGTTCCCAAAGTTAGCAAATGCTGCCCAGTAGATAGGATCAGGGCGTTTTTCCTTATAGGTAAGCATGGCTTTTCTCAAGTGTTCAGCAGGGAAGTATTTCTGCGGTTTTTGAATCTCTTCCATGAAGATTTGCATGAGCTCCTGAGTGGCTTGATCATCTACTGACCATAGGCTCATGATGATATTTTCTGCACCTGCAATGTGAAAAGCTCGAGAAACTCCTATTACACCGGCGTCCTGGGGGGCGCCAAGACCTGTCTGACAAGCGCTCAAAACTACTAGGTAGGCTCCTAACGTAGTTTCCTGGATTTCTACACAAGACCAAAACCCTTCAGAATCATTTTCATCCGGTGCAAAAAATAGCCCGCCTCCTTCTAATGGATTTGAAGCATCTGCCACTCCATGAGTAGCGAAATACAGGAGAGCCGCCTTTCCTACCTCTTCCAGGATCCTACCTTTTTCTGCCTTTTCTCCTATCAGCAACTTACTAGGAGAAAGCTCCACTGCTTCTGAGAGTATCCTTACCTCCTCTTCAGCACCGGGAAGAGGGGGAAGATCCCATACAGCATTCTCCGGAAAAGCTGGGTTTCCCACCAATAAGGAATGCTTGGCCAAAATTTCTTTCTCGAACTTCTGTAAGCCATGTGTATCATTTCTTTCAGTTAGTTTTTCCACTAAAGTCAAATAAGGAGTGATAGAATACGACCATACTTCCAGTAAGCATCTGCCATCTTCAAAAGGGGTTAAAATGGCTATAGGAATCTGCTGAATATTTAATGCTGGGAGAATGATTAGGTGTTCAATTTGATCCTTAGTTAAGGTATCCACCAGGGAAGAAGGAAAAAGGATGTTACTGATTTCTTTGATGGGATTTTTCCCTTCCCGCTTAAAAATGTAATCTTTGCTATGATTAGCTTTTCTTTCTATAGATTGAGCATCATCAGTAGCTGTATTTTGAACTCGTTTGGTAGCTACTCTTCCTACTGTCTTAATTTTCAGTTTTAGGTCAGTTTTTAACCCTTGTTCAAGCTCTACCAGCGTGTTGGGGTTTAGCTTTTGAGTATGTACCCCTCTGATCCCATTTGCACTAATGATCCAGCTTCTCAAGCTTTTTTCATTCTCAACATAAAAGTATAGTAGGAGTACGACTGGAGAATCACCATAAAATGCTCGTAAACTCCCCTCTATTTCTTTCCTTGAGAATTGTCTTTTGCTAGGTGAAAAACCCCTTGATTGCATGAGACTGCCAAAGTCTTCTGAGTAGTCGGCCATGTCCAAATCGAACTGGGTATAGAGGCTGTCTATTTCCTCGGGAGATAGGTTATTTACCATTCATTAGGAGTTATGTATTGTGGCTCATTCTATCTAATCTAATGCTTAAATAAGTAAAGTACGAAAAGATGAGATTTTGTGAGTCTGGGGAATTCCGGCCTACCCATTATTAGTTAGAGGCTAATTCTTTGGATACTTACAGTATTGCCAACTATTTATAGACCAATCCGGTTCCTAGCATATACTCCCTTAACAATTCACCTGGCTTATGAACATTACAGGGACTTCCATAGAACTTATGTCAAAAGATGTGGCCAGTGCTATGACATTTTATCAGTCTGTATTTGGGTTTGAGAGACTTGCAGCAGAACATGATGAGGAAGGTAAGATGTATTGGGGACTATTACAGAAAGATTCTTTTAAGCTAAGCTTTAAGGAGGAACATAGGCTTAAATCTGAGGCAATCTTCATGAGAAATAAATCCATAGGGGCTACCATAGCCATATGTTTTCAGGTAGATGACCTGGAAGGATATTATGATGAGGTGCTTCATAAATGCAAAGCCCTAGACCATCCTCATCTGACTCCCTGTGGTTCCCATCAATTCTCTCTTTCCGATAAGGATGGATATGTCATCACCATAGAGAGATTTGGAGACCAACAGTAAGAAATCCTGGTCTCACCCTATTCCCTTTACATAAAATGTTTATCATGCCTCAGCATCTGAATAGAACATATTTAAGTACAAAGACATAAGCTAAATCCAACAACCTACATGAAAAAAACAGGACCATTCGACCGACTTAAAGGCCAGGTAGCAATAGTAACTGGTGCTAATTCTGGAATAGGGAGAGCTATAGCCATAGAGATGGCCAGAGAGGGTGCTTCTGTGGTGATTAACTGGCTGTTTAATGAGGAAGAAACGCAGGCCATGCTAGAGGAAATTCAGGCTTTTGGGGGAACTGCCAGCGGTTTTAAAGCAGATGTCAGTGTGGAGCAGGATGTACTAGACATGTTTACCTTTACAAAGAAAACTTATGGGACGGTAGATATTCTGGTAAATAATGCGGGTATTCAGAAAGACAAAGCATTTACAGAGATGACCGTAGCAGAATGGGATAAGGTGATGGATGTGAACTTAAAGGGCCAGTTTTTGTGTGCCAGAGAAGCTGTGAAAGAATTTATCAGCAGGGGGGTAGTGGAAGAAGTGTCCTGTGCAGCAGGGAAAATTGTCTGCATGAGCTCGGTTCATGAGGTGATCCCATGGGCAGGTCGTGTGAATTATGCTGCCTCTAAAGGGGGCGTAATGATGATGATGCAGAGTATAGCTCAGGAAGTAGCACCTCATAAGATTCGGGTAAACAGTATTGGACCTGGTGCCATTAAAACCCCTATTAATTATAATGCTTGGGGAACGCCAGAGGCACTAGAAAACTTACTGAACCTTATTCCTGTAAATAGGGTTGGAGAGACCTATGACATAGCAAAAGCAGCTGTTTGGTTGGCCTCTGATGAGTCTGATTATGTGCATGGTACCACCATGTTTGTAGATGGAGGAATGACCCTATATCCTGGTTTTGCTACAGGGGGTTGATTAATTCTCTATTTTCTTATTCTCACGATAAAATTCTACTCTATATATGTCTGAACAATCCAGAATAGATGAAAATTACGCCTCTCCGGACAGGAAATGGCTTCACTGGGGACCTTACTTAAGTGAGCGCCAATGGGGAACCGTTCGGGAAGATTATAGTCCAGATGGAGATGCCTGGGGGTACTTACCCCATGACCACGCTCGTTCACGTGCCTACAGATGGGGAGAAGATGGGTTAGCAGGGATTTCTGATGTTACCCAAAGGCTGTGTTTTGCCTTGGCTCTCTGGAATGGGAAAGACCCTATCTTGAAGGAAAGACTGTATGGATTGACTGGGCCGGAAGGGAACCACGCTGAGGATGTAAAGGAGTTATATTTTTACCTGGATAATACGCCTACTCACGCTTACATGAAGTACTTGTATAAGTATCCTCAGGCGGCTTTTCCTTATGAGGAGCTGGTCAGTGTGAATGAAGGAAGGTCCAAGCATGAGCCGGAATATGAGATACTAGACACAGGCTTATTCGATGAGGGTAAATACTTTGATGTCTTCGTAGAATATGCCAAAGCAGACCATGAGGATATTCTTATAAAAATTACTGTCGAGAATAGGGGGCCCGATGCCGTAACCGCCTGGGTACTTCCCACCCTGTGGTACAGAAACCTCTGGTCTTTTGGGTATATGGAGGATAAGCCTTCTATCAGTCAGGTAGAAGTAAAGGAAGGTTTCCACCTGCTAAAGGGTGCTCATGAGGAAATAGGAGATCACTACCTCTACTGCGAGACAGCTGATAAAATCCTCTTTACAGAGAATGAAACTAATACAGAGAGGCTTTTTGAGGAGGAGAATGAACATCCCTATGTGAAAGATGCCTTCCACACAGCCATCATTGAAGATGATTTTGATCTACTGGAGAAAAAGACAGAAGGTTCTAAGTGTGCCCCCATGTATCAGATAGCATTGGACAATGGAGAGAGCAAAGAGATCAGGCTAAGGTTGAGTAGAAGAAAGCTGAGAGGAAATCCCTTGGGAAAAGGATTCACTGATGTCTTCAATAAGAGGGTGAAAGAGGCTGACGAGTTTTATCAGCAGAAAATGTCGGTAGATGCAGATCCTGAAATAGCACGTATACAGCGTCAAGCCTTTGCTGGAATGATGTGGACCAAGCAGTATTATCACATAGATATTCCTATCTGGCTACATGGTGATCCTGGCCAACCCAAACCTCCTGAAAGTAGACTGAAAGGGAGAAATAGCAACTGGAAATATCTAAACAACGAGGATATCATTTCCATGCCTGACAAATGGGAATACCCCTGGTATGCCGTATGGGACCTGGCTTTCCACTGTGTGCCCATAGCTATGATAGACCCAGATTTTGCCAAGCACCAGCTTATTCTGATGCTAAGAGAATGGTACATGCATCCTAATGGGCAGATACCAGCCTATGAATGGAATTTTGGGGATGTAAACCCTCCTGTGCATGCCTGGGCTAGCCTAAAGGTGTATGAAATAGAGAAGAAACAAAAGGGCAAAGGAGACATAGACTTTCTGAAAAGGGTTTTCCAGAAGCTTATGCTCAACTTCACATGGTGGGTAAATAGAAAAGATTCAGACGGGAATAATGTGTTTGAAGGGGGCTTTTTGGGATTGGATAATATAGGAGTCTTTGACAGGAGTAAGGGCCTCCCTGGGGGTGGGGTGTTGGAACAGGCAGACGGAACCAGCTGGATGGCTACCTACTCATTGAACATGATGCAAATGGCCCTGGAGATTTCTCAGGAAGATTCCACCTTTGAAGATGTAGCCACCAAGTTTTTCGAGCACTTCATTTACATAGCTGAGACCCTGAATAATTTTGGGGCAGATGCTGAGGGATTATGGGATGAGGATGAAGGCTTTTACTATGATCAGATCCACCTGCCAGATGGTAGCTACTTACCGATAAAAGTAAGGTCCCTGGTAGGCCTTTCCACCCTTTTCGCGGTATGTATAGTCCCTAAATCTGTACAGGAAAAAGTACCGGAATTCATGGAAAGGAAGGAATGGTTTAAGAAGTACCGAAAGGAGATGGGTAAGAAGCCAATCACCTTTGAAAAAGAAAATGGGGATGTCCTCATGGCCATGGTCCCTAAAAATCGCTTACTCAGGCTACTGGAAGCCATGCTGGACGAGCATGAGTTCCTGGGACCAGGAGGTATACGTTCTCTTTCTCGTAAGCATGCTCATCAGGACTATGTGCTAAATGTGAAAGATCAGTACTATAGTTTACGCTATGAAGCAGGAGAATCTTCTACCTATATGTTTGGCGGTAACTCTAACTGGCGTGGCCCTATCTGGTTCCCTATGAACTATATGCTGATCCAATCCCTCTACACCTATTGCCATTTCTTTGATGGAAAAAGTAAGACTGAGTATCCTACTGGCTCTGGGAAAGAGGCGAACTTTACATCCATTGCAGATGATATCTCTAGAAGGCTGATAAACATCTTTGTGCCAGATCAGACAGGCCATAGACCTGTAAATGGGGATTATACCATTTTTAGCCGTGATCCACACTTCAAGGACTTGGTCCTATTTTATGAGTACTTCCATGGAGATAATAGCCGAGGGGTAGGGGCTAGCCACCAAACCGGATGGACGGGATTGGTAGCAGAGCTAATAGATAAGGTGATCTGGAAAAATGAGTAGAGAATGACAGAGTTCCCACACATACAGCTGACAGATGTACCCTGGCTTAGCACCGAAGAGATGGTAGAGGTAGACAGATTGATGGAGGAGGTTTATGGTATTCAACTAATACAGATGATGGAGAATGCAGGTAGAGGTCTGGCCCTGGTTGCTAAACATCTATTAGGAGGGACTATCTACGGGAAAAAGGTTGTGGTGATAGCAGGGACGGGTGGAAATGGAGGAGGAGCCATGGTGGCCGCCAGAAGGCTTCATATGTGGGGTGCTACCGTAGAGGTATATATAACCAAGCCTGATAAGCTCACCCCCATCCCTTTGCACCAATACAATATCCTCCAAAAACTGGACATGACCTTGGATAGTGGGGAAGAGCTGGTTCAGAAAGAAGTCATTGAAGCAGACCTAGTTCTGGATGGCATCATCGGATACAGCTTATCTGGTAATCCAAAAGGCATAGCCGGGGAAATGATACGATGGGCCAATAGGCAAAAAGCTCCTATCCTGTCCCTGGATACACCTTCAGGCATCAGCCTCACTACAGGTCAAATATATGAGCCAGTCATTCAGGCAGCAGCTACCATGACCATAGCTTTACCTAAGAAGGGATTGTTCACAGAGAAGGTAAAAAGTATTAGGGGAGACTTGTATCTTGGAGATATCAGCGTGCCAGATGAATTGTACGCTGAGAAGACACTTGGCGTCAGACTGAAGGCTATTTTTGCGCAGTCAGATGTGTTACGTTTGCTGGATGCATGAACAGATTTCTGTGATTATTCCTACCTTCAACGAGGAAGCGTACCTCTCTGACACCATAGAGAGTTTGGTGGGTCAGCAGGGATTGAAAGAGATCATAGTGGTAGATGGCGGTAGTCAGGATAAGACGGTGGCTATAGCTAAAGAGTTCTCACAACAAGTAAAGGTTATTCTTTCAAAAAGAGGGAGAGCTATTCAGATGAATGCAGGAGCGAAATTAGCGGAGGGAGAGATATTGTTCTTTGTGCATGCTGATACCCTGCTTCCTAAAGGAGCATTAGAGGAAATTCTCGTAGCCTTATCGGATCCTTCTGTTAGAGCAGGGAGCTTCTTTCTACGGTTTAGGGAGAATAACCTTTTGCTAAGCATAATAGCCTCACTGACTAGGATCAATTTCCCGCTAAGTACTTTCGGTGATCAAGGCTTGTGGTTGAGGAAAGAAGACTTTGTCTATGTGGGTGGGTATCCGGATATCCCCATTTTGGAAGATGTAGAAATCCAATATCCCATTCGGGAATTAGGCCATTTTAAAAAACTGGATTTACCCCTAAGCACCTCTGGTAGAAGGTTTGTTAAAAATGGTAT
>JBCDBC010000064.1:0-11166 GCA_039184535.1 Bacteroidota bacterium
GTAAGGCAGAAAACCATCAGCAATGAAGAAGCTGATAGAATCATTAATCAAATCACCAATAGCTTACTGGATCTAACCAGTCTTATCTCTGCTTAAGCTCAACTCCATGTCAGAAACCAAGATTTCTACTTATAGATATCCAGGCGTACAGCCATTCTCGGCCCATCAATCACACCTATTCTTCGGGAGGGATGAAGAGATCAGTCAAATCATCAGATACCTGCGGATTGAAAAGTTACTGGTACTTCACAGTAAATCCGGTATGGGAAAGACGTCTCTTATCCATGCCGGCATCATTCCCTTACTATCAGAGGAAGCTGCAAGAGGTAGGAAAATCATCCTCTTCCGTTTCAATAACTACAATCCTGACCAACCACAGAATCCCGTCGAGCTATTTGATAAGACACTGGAGCGCCCTGAAAGCGTGTTGGATCAGGTGCCCGTTTCTGTCATCAGTCTTTGGCAGGCCCTAAAAAGTCTGCATCTGTCTGAGCCGGAAGTAAAAAGATATGTACTGGTGTTTGATCAGTTTGAGGAGCTGTATACTTATCCGGAAGAATTAGTAGATGAGTTCCAGAAACAGTTAGCTGATCTATACTATGGTGTCATCCCGCCTGACTTCAGAAAAAACCTTAAGCGGGAATTACACATTAATGATGAGCTTCGAGCGCAGTATGATGATAAACTGGAACTAGGCATAGAGCAGAAACTGGAAGTTAAGCTTCTGTTTGCTATTCGGTCAGACAGGCTGAGTTTAATGGACAGGTTTAAGGTCTGCATCCCTGAGATTCTCAACTCTTCTTATGAGCTGAGACCCCTGGACATGAAGCAGGCTAAGAAAGCCATAGAAGAGCCCGCGGCCAAAGAAGGAGACTTTATTTCCAATCCCTTCCACTATACCCCTGATGCGGTCAGTACCATTCTGGACTTTCTCACGGAAGGAGCTACTAAAAGAGTAGAAGCATTTGAGCTTCAGATCATCTGCCAGTTTATTGAGTCCAAAGTGATAGAAGAGAAGCTGTCAGAAGTAGACAGACGTAAACTGGGAGAGGACCTAAATGCTATTCTCCGAAACTACTATCAGGACCAGATAGATCATTTAGATAATGAAGCAGAAAAACAAGCTGCCATAACTCTTATAGAAGATCATCTTATTCTGGAGAATAGCCAGAGGAGAGTGAGTCTGGATAGAGAAATGCTAAGAGGCCTTGTGAGTGATGAATTACTGGCTAAGCTGGTCAACACCCACCTCATTAGAAGGGAAGCGAATAAGTATGGAGGCTTTAATTATGAGATCAGCCATGATACGCTTATAGAACCCATCCTACGAGCCAAACGAAATAGAAAGCTAAAAGATGAGATAGAAGCTGCCCAGCGGAAGAAGTCTGAGAACCTGGAAAACCGGATCAATAATATAAAGCGGATGGGGATATGGGGAGGAATCGCTGCTGTCCTCATTTTTAGTGGGGCTTTGGGATATGATTATTTCAAGTTTCTGGAAGTGAACTCCAAACTAAAGCGAGTAGAAAATAGCCTGGAAACTAAGCGGGATAGCCTCATCCAAATCACCTATGAGATCACCGCTGCTTCCGGAAGGGTATATGAATGGGATTCCATCCGAAACATTTCTGATCAAAACCTATATGACCTCATGGAGGACATGAAGGACAGCCTCCACTATAAAAACCTGGAGTTAGCAGAACTAAAAATGAAAATCAGGGAACATGAAGAGGCCATGGACTCATACAACTCGGGAAGTACTAGCTGGGATTCACCTACTATGCTAGATAGTTTACGAGAAAGAGAAGAAATGCTCATTACTACCTTAAAAGGATGGGATGAGGATTTACAGGAGAAAAAAGTGGAGAATGAAATCCGAATGGAAAGCCTGGACAAAACCAGCGAAGTACCCAAAAAGAATCAGGAGATAGAAAAGACCACCAAAGACATCAAGGAGTTAGAGTCGAAAAGAAACCGAAGCTTCCTTGATCTTAGAAAAACACAGGAAAGGATAGATAGCATATCTAAGAAAATCAAAAACAGGAGAAGGTATTAACTACAACAGATGATCTCCTAGCACGCTTTTCATCACAGCTTCTTTATAAGTCCTGCTGATGGGAATTTTATAGCTTCCTATGTGTAGCTCATTACCTGAAAGCTTATCTACTTGATTTTTATTGATAATGTAGGATTTGTGTGTTCTCACAAAATCGTCTTCCGGCAAGCGGGCCATAATTCCCTTCATGGACATCAGTGTCACAAACTTTTGTTCAGAAGTATAGATAGAGATATAATTTTGGAGCCCTTCTATGAACAGGATTTCATCAATGATGATTTTCTCAAAGTGCTGCTCAGACTTGATGAAGAAGTAGGCACCATCTGAAGGCTGAGCCTGCGTCTCTTTCTGCTTAATTAGTTTATGATAATGGATGGCCTTGGTTACTGCCTTAAAAAAACGCTCAAATGTGATAGGCTTTACCAGGTAATCCAGAGCGTCTAACTGGTACCCCTCCAAAGCATAGCTGGGGTAGGCGGTTGTGAAAATGACTAGCGGCGGATGAGAAATGGTCTTGAGAAAGTCTATGCCATTTATCTGAGGCATTTGAATATCCAGGAGCATTAAGTCTACCTCTCCCCTATCTATGAAAGGCAATCCTTCCAGCGGATTCTCGCATACACCCATTAACTTAAGGGAAGGTATCTTCCCTACGTATTCAGCTATTCCTTCCCTGGCTAAGGGTTCATCATCTATAATTAGGGTCCTGATTACTTCCTCCATCAATACCTATTTTTGTAAAGCAGGGACTTTCATACTCACTTCAAAGGACTCTTCCCCATCTGATATCTCCAGATGATGTGTATCCGGATAACTAAGGCTAAGCCTTCTCTTCAGATTAGTCAGTCCTATACCTCCGTAAGAAAGAACCTCCTTGCTCTTTGGAGCCCTCACCTGGCTATTACTCACTGAAACGTGTAAAGACCCCTGCTCTTTAGAAACCTGGATGTTTATCCATTCCTTCTCGCCAGCCCTACTGGAAACATGTTTAAAGGCATTCTCTACTAGGGGAAATAATAAAAAGGGCGCTATCAGGACGTGGTCCAGATCTTCCTGTATTTCAAAACGAAGCTCCAGCTTTTCCCCTTTCCTCAGTTTAGCCAGCTTAATGAAGTTAGAGGTATGCTCTATCTCCTTACTCAATAGGACTACCTGATCATTACACTCATATAACTGATACCTGAGCATATCAGAAAAAGAAGCGAGACTTTTCTCAGCCAGGTCAGGATTCTTCCTGATCAAAAAGTAGATGTTATTGATGGCATTAAACATGAAGTGAGGATTCAATTGGGCCTTTAAGAGCTTTAGCTCTGTTTCTATATTCTCCTGCTTTAGGTTCTGATTCCTCTTCTGGCTCTTACGCCACTCCCGTACGATTTTAATTACCATGGTAACCAAAAGCGTGGTGGATACACTACCTAGGGAGGAGTCAGCCGTAGCAGCTATATACCCTAGCACATCACTAGGCCGGTAAATCAGTAAAAAATAGAGGGTGATAAAAGAGGCGAACAAGAACATGCTGCCAATTAGCAATAAGGCATACACAAGGTATTTCTTCTTATGAAGATACCTGGGCATAAGCACATAGAAATTCAGATAGGTTACCCCTGCGTGCACACTCAGGTACATCAGGTTACTAGGGATGTCCATCCAGGACATTTCATAGGCTCCCAGGGAAAGAAATACCAGATACCAGAATAAGGTATATGAAATCCAGAAAATGATGTGGTACCATTTTCTCTTCAACCATGTTGGATCTTGAAAGAATGAAATGAGTGAATCCCACATACCAACAATTTCTTGTTTTTTATGATAAGTGAAAAAGAAGAATTGACCAACGAACCTGATTAATTGATTAGATGCAGCCTCAGCAGGATAAAATCAGGCTGTAGTCATCAAAAACTGGCTTTTTCGTTATTAAACTATTTTTCCAGTTTTAAAACTGGAAAAATAGTTATATCTTAGAATTATGAACAGACTAACCAAAAAAGAAGAGCAGATCATGCTCATCATATGGAAGCTGGAACGGGCCATGGTAAAAGATATCATTGGAGAGCTACCCGCACCTGCTCCACATGTGAATACCGTTTCTTCCATGGTAAGATTGTTAGAAGAGAAAGGATTTCTAAGTCATAAGGCTTATGGAAAAACCTATGAGTACTATCCTATCATCAGCAAGGAAGAATACAGAAACCAGTTCATGAACCTGGTAGTGAGAGATTACTTTTCTAATTCTTACAAAAGTGTCATTTCCAGTTTCGCTAAATCAGAGAATATCAGCATTGAAGAGTTAAAAGAGATCATTAACGCCATTGAAAATGAACGAGATGAATGATTTTTTAATCCACATGGGGATTAGTGCAGCTATTCTCCTCGTATGTTATGTAGCCTATTCTCTCTTACTAAGTTCGAATACCCACTTCTCTGTTAGAAGAGGCTTCATCATCTTATCTGTAGGGCTCGCCTTACTTCTCCCCTTCAGTCAATTTCAGCTTGCTCAGAGTTGGCAGGTAGAACTACCGAATACCTTCACCATTGAGGAGGCTGCTCCTACCGCAGAAATTTCAGTTAGTGAGCAGGAATTAACAGAGAGTTGGAACCCCATCGCAATTCTTAGTTGGTTGTATCTCCTCATAAGCGCAAGTATGGTCATTCGATTGGGGATCTCATTCTACAAGGTCATCAGGCTTGTTCGTCAATCCGTTCCTATCTCTCCCTCTTCTTTCAGAACACGAATGAGTGACCACATTCAAGCCCCATTTACCTTTTTCAAGTATATCCTTCTCCCCACTTCTCAACAGTATAACGGAGACAAGGACATCATTCTCCTACATGAGAATACCCATATAGAAAAGATACATTTCCTGGACCTCCTCTTTTTTGAATTAGTCTTATGCATTCAGTGGTTCAATCCTGCTATGTGGCTATTCAGAAAGGAGATCATAGAAGTACATGAGTATGAGGCTGACCAGGAAGTACTAAATCATAATATCGATAAAAAGACATATCAGCTGACCATACTTAAGTATGCTGTCGGCACTCAAAAATTTGCATTGGCCAGTGCATTCAATCAATTACAAACTTTAACAAGAATCCATATGATGAATAAAAAAAGATCCTCAGCGGCTTCAAGGCTAACGATTTTGAGTCTGATTCCGATCGGAATTATTTGTCTCCTCCTAAACTCAGCCTTTAGGCCGGCTACAGATTTGCATGTAACATTTGGTGATGAGTTCACCATAGAAGGAATTGTGCTGGATGCTACTTCTTATGATCCCATTGTAGGGGCTACCATTCTCCTAAAAGAGAGTGATACTGGCACCATAACTAACAAGCAAGGCGCATTCTCCATCTCGGTTCCTGCCAACTCCAGTAAAATTCTGATTTTTAGCTTCCTCGGTAAGTCTTCTTATGAAGTAGCCTTTACCCAGAGTGGAAGTCTGAAAGTCCTACTTAGCCAGGATGTGACAGGAAATTCACATTCCTTTGCCGCCAAACAAGGAGTTAAGTTTAGTTCTGTAGAGGAGATGCTAGTAGAACCATTAGGTGCTGGAAAGGAACCTTTGTTCATTGTAGACGGCTCTACTGTACCTAAGGAGACCCTTGATAAGATGGACCCTGATAAAATAGCTACTATTGATGTGTATAAGGATGAAAAGGCCATAGAGAAATATGGAGATAAAGCTAAAAATGGAGTGGTCGTCGTGAGAACAAAGAAGCAAGAAAAAATGTCTCTCGTACCATCTGATACAGATGAAAAGGCTCAACCTCTTATTGTAGTAGATGGCGAAGAATTTCCCAGAGGTAGTTTGAAAGAATTAGATCCTGATGAAATCGAAAAAGTAAATGTGGTAAAAGGAGAGAAGGCCCTAGAGAAGTATGGAGAGAAGGGCAAGAATGGCGTAATCGAGGTTACCAAAAAGAATTAAAGAATCATCATTAATAGAGAGTAGGGTGCGGTTTGTCAATAGGCAAATCGCACTTTCTGTTTATTAGGCCTCAGGCTAGAGAATCCTCCAATTGTTCGCCCAGTAACTTAGATAACAAGTCTCTACAGTTGTCAATTACATCCTGCGACTTGTCAAACAGATTCAGCTAGCGGGCTGAGAGGCCCGTAATTGAGAGCATGATTCAAACTGTACATATCATGTCTCTCCTATTCCACTGTGTTGGAATTGTGGTATGCTTAGGTACCCACCTTTCTTACGGTCAGGGCTTTCTCCTTACCAATGCCAAACTGGTAGATACAGAGAAGCAGGAAATTACTGCTGGGCATATATGGATTCAGGCAGACACTATTGTAAAGGTGTTTGACCAACTACCGGAATCATTTGAGGGAGATCAGATAGACTTGGCGGGGAAGTATGTGATCCCAGGTCTGTATGATATGCACACCCATTCCTGGGGTAACCTTGCTCCAGGGGGATTGGCAGACATCCTTTCCACTGATGGAACTGCCAAACGAATGTTGTACGCTGGGGTGGTAGGTTTCCTAGATTTATTCTCTCCAGAGGCCTACATCCTAAACCTGAGGGACCAGCAGAGGCAAAATCCCCAGGAAGTTCCGGGTGCGAATATCCATGCGGCAGGCCCCATTTTCACTTGTACGGATGGTCACGGGACAGAGTATGGCACCCCTACCCGCATTATAAACTCACCAGAAGATGCCTACCGAGAAATGGAGGAACTTGCTCCACTTAAACCGGATGTCATCAAAATCATGTACAATCGTAACCCTACCTATATGCCTTCCATGGACAAGGCTACCATGAAAGCCATCATACAGGCAGCGCATAAGCATGAATTTAAGGTAGTTTCTCACATCAATACCTGGGAAGATATAGCAGATGTAGTAGAAGCAGGAATAGACGGATTTACGCATACGCCCCGTGGAGTTGGCCCCGAAAGTCTCATACAGGAAATAAAGAATAAAGGCGTTGTATATATCCCTACCCTTAGCGTTCATATGGGTTTGCTTTCACTGATACAGAACCCTTCTCATGCAGAAGAACCCATGCTCAGAGCCATTACGCTAGAAGGAGTAGTAAATGCCTATCGGGATACCAGCAAGTTCACTCCAAGGGACAAAGGATGGCTTAGGTATCAAATCAAGAACCGGGATTCGGTGCAAGCAGCTTTTTCTCAGATGGCCTCCTCTGGGGTATCCATCCTTCCTGGTACGGATAGTGGTAACTTGGGCACTTTCCAAGGCTATTCTCTCCAAATGGAACTGACTCTCATGAAGGAGTTAGGGATGGCAGAATGGGATATCCTTACCTCTGCTACACACATGGCGCCAGAATGGATAGGGACTAAAACGGGCTTTACAACAGGGGCAAAGGCAAGTTTCCTCATCCTGGAACACTCTCCTATAGAATCTCTAGATCACCTTAAAGACATCTCCCAAATTCTTCATCATGGAGAATGGGTAGAAAGAACTCAATTGTTAACACAAGTCTCATTTCTAGATTAATACATACACTCATGACAAAGTACATCAGTCTTTTTTCGTTCCTCTTTGCCTTCAGCATGATATCATTTGCACAGGATCAGGCATGGACCCAGGCACACAACAATTTTTATGAATCTTATTTGGCTGGAGATAGCCAGGGTATGTTGTCTGCCTCTAAGACATTCAAACAGCTTGCCGATAAAACCCCTACAAACCTTCCGCTAGTGGCAGAGTATTTACAAACTCGCTACTCCATAGTTGGATTTTGTATGGAGGGAGATTGTGGGATAGAGGTAGAAGACGTCCTGGATGATGCTATTGATTATGCAGAGGCCAAGCTGAAGAAGGACAAATCTAATGCAAATCTCAACGCTGTTTATGGTGGAATGCTTGGGATGAAAATAGGATTAAGTCCTATGCAGGGAATGTTCCTGGGACCCAAAAGTGCCAGATATGTAGATAAGGCTTTTGAGCTGGATCCTGGAAACCCAATAGCACACATGTTCAGTGCATTCTCCAGCTATAACACCCCTGCTATGTTTGGAGGGAGTAAGGAGGAGGGGCAGCAGTCCTTTCTTAAAGCAGCCAAATCTTTTGAAAAAAGAGGACAGACCAGCCATAATTGGGCTTACCTGGACGCACTTGCCTGGAATGGCATAGCCTTGAAAAAGCTGGGCAAAACTGCAGAAGCCAAAGCTTCTTTCCAGAAAGCCCTGGACGTAGCCCCAAACTTTGGATGGGTACGCTATTCTCTTATGCCTAAGGTAGCTGCTAATTAAAACCAAGTTTGAAACGCCAATTTTCTCCTAAAAAACTACCCGTCCCTAATTCCGTCTAAGATGTATACACTACGCAGTCTCATACTCACTTTCGTGATGGGGTGGAGCATTTGCTCCCCCCTCTTTTCCCAGCAGCTTCAAGGGATAATTAAGAATGCAGATACAAAAGAAGCAGTGGGAGGAGTATTAATCAGAAGTATCACCCAGCCTGACAAGGGTACTTACACGGATGAAGAAGGGACGTTTACGCTTTCTATTCTTCCGGAAGATACCTTGAGAATGAGCAGGTATGGATTTACTACCCGTACTCTAATCGTCAATGAAGGTACCTATAAGCAAGAAGTATTTTACCTTTCTTCCAAACAGCAGGTGCTAGAGACTGTACTGATAGAAGCATCTTCCTCCATCTCTGAAGACTTTGCCATATATCAGCTGAACAAACTAGATGTCTACCTAAATCCTGCAGCCAAGGCAGATCCCTTGCTTGCAGTGAACTCCCTACCTTCTGCTACTACGCTGGATGAGTCGGCCAGTGTCAGCTTGAGAGGGAACAGTCCATCAGCCACAGGGATTTTCTTAAATCAAATCCCTCTATATGATCCAGGTAGATTTACCCAACTCAATGGCATAGGAACCTTTAGCATATTTCAAACAGAATTACTCAAGAAGATAGAGGTACATCCAGGTAATCCCCCACTTGAATATGGGAATGCAAGTTCTGGGGTAGTAGCATTAGAGCTGCCTGATGAAGTGGACCAAAGTACACATAGCTTATCCCTTTCTCTGGCTAACCTAGGGGTATTCTCAGCTAACAAATTCAGCCCTAAGGTTTCCCTCACTGCTTATGGGAATTTCCAACCCCACCAAGGGCTAACCTGGCTAAACGAGGAAAGCCTATCAGATATCAAGTCCTTCCAAAGCCTGGATGCTGGCGCTTACCTAAGTGTGAAGATGAATCCTAACACCCAATTAAATTTCTTTAACTACGGCCTGAAAGAAACCTATACCTTCAATTTTCAGCATCCTTCTCATAGAGGTGATTTTCTCCAGAATAGATTGAGAAATTCTCACTTACTCAGCATGAGAATCCAGAAAAACCTCACTTCTATCAATATTCTGGGCGCCTACAGTAGAATAGATCGCAACTTTGATGTAGGGAATATTTCTCTCAATGAGCTTCAGGAGGATATATTCTTGGCGGGTAACATCCACAAAGTAGGAGATAAGCTGAATGTGAAAGCAGGGATCAGCTTAGAACCCAGATTTGCTCGTCAGGAGGGAAGAATTCCCCTTATCGGCTATGCTTTGGGTCCGGAAAATCCATCTACTGAGCTAACAGCCAAGGAATCATTCATCCAACTAGAAGGCTTCACCTACCTCAAGTGGAAGATTCAAGAAAAGCTTTCTCTTGGAGTGGGAAGTAGAGTCCACCAGTCTTTAGATACCACCCGCTTAAAGCTAAGCAGGCAGTTTCACCTTGTGTATAAGTTCTCTCCCCAAAGTAGGCTTCATTTCTCTGGTGGAACCTATTATCAGCGAAACTGGGAAGCTGGCAGATTTCCCAGAATTCTGGATGTAGAAAGTAATCAGCTATCTCTGGATTACCATTTAACGAAAGATAGATTCACTACCCAAGCTTCTATTTATCACACACAAGCCAGAGAAGAAAACGTAGAAAATATCACCCAAAGGACTTTTAGTGGAGTGGAAGCCTTCTTTGAATACAAGCTTCCTTACAAGTTCACGGCTTCCCTGACCTATAACACCATCATGGTGCATAAAAGCACTGCTTCTACCAAGCCTTATGACATTGGGTACTGGTTAAGGGGAATGATTAGTTATTCTCCAGTAAGTAGACTGAACAGCTCCATTATTTTCAATTGGCGAGAAGGCTCTGAAAGCCTTAGGGTGACGAGGGCTTCTCTGGATCAGGAATTGGAAGTATACAGGCCAGAGGCATATATAGGGGAAAGACTCCCTACCTATTTCCGGTCAGATGTAAATGTATCCTATATAGTGGGTATGCAAAATGATGCCAGAATCATTCTCTTTGCATCAGCCAGCAATATCTTCAATAGACGAAACGCCATAGATTTCCGCTACTTAGCAGACTACACGCAGGATGGGTTTAGCCAATTCTCAGGAAATGTCTTCTACGCAGGTGTAATGATCAGTTGGCAGTAATCAGTCATACCTAGAGCTCTTTCTCTCTTAAAGGAAGCACATTTGAGCCAAACAGAAAACTATCCAATACGTATAAGCACCTGTTGCTATACAAAGCTACTAGATATGAGTTTTATCGATATCTTATCATAGGAATATTTAACAATAAGAGATTACTGCATAAAGCTTAAAAAGAATTGAAGCACCTATACTTTACGATAAATCTAGGGAAGGACGCTCTTCCAACTCAGTTTTTCCCTCAAAACTACAGGTGCTATGACTTCACACTCATTTATTTCTAACCTTAAACCCTTATTTCTAGCTTGCCTTTATAGTTTGCTAATTTACTCTCAAGCATATTCAGAAAACATCACTGAAGGCTATTTTGTCTCTGGTAACATCCAAGACTTCAGTTCCAGAGCTTCAATAGTGAGTGCTACTATACTTCTTAAAGGGAGTCGAATTGGTACCGTATCAGATCGGGAAGGGAATTTTGAATTAACTATTCCTAAAGGAAGTAAATCCATTATTATTATTGGACACAAAAGTTATGATTTATATGAGATTCCGATAGTAACTTCAGGTTCTACTAATATTTTCCTTGAAAAACATGGACTTGGCTATGCAAGTTTTACATCCCCCAATGACTCTATAAAGGATTATACTTTATTTCCCTATCAGCAAGGTACTAAGCCTCTAATAATAGTGGACGATAA
>JBCDBC010000065.1:0-11132 GCA_039184535.1 Bacteroidota bacterium
CACGTGGGTATCATGCGATGGTGGCCCTACCTGATGGAAATGTATTTACTGTGGGGGGGTCCTGGAGTGGAGGACGCGGAAACAAAACATCTGAAGTATGGGATAAGGGGACAGGGAACTGGACCGTAAAATCAGGTATACCTGCTGATGTGGTCCTTGATGGAGCCACTAGTAATGAAGGGGTCTACAGGAATGACAACCATACCTGGTTATGGTTAGCCCCTAATGGTAAGATTTTCCATGCAGGCCCCAGTATTAATATGCACTGGATAGATTACAGCAGTGCTAACGGCTCATATACCAATGCAGGAGCCCGGGGAGATGATGAGTTCTCCATCAACGGAAATACAGTAATGTATGATACTGGTAAGCTGTTGAAAGTAGGAGGAGCTAGTACTTATTCTCAAGGAACTAATTCTAATGGAAATACCTATATTATTGATATTAATTCTGAGCAGGTTTCCGTAGAGAAAGTTCAAAGTTTGAGCCTCCCGCGGACCATGCATAATACGGTAGTCCTTCCGACAGGAGAAGTCTTTGTTGCTGGAGGTCTCCTACAAGCGCGGGCGTTTTCAGATGCAAATGCAAGACTTACGCCAGAACTTTGGAATCCTGCGACCAAAACTTGGCGTAGCCTGGCACCTATGCAGGTCCCTAGAACTTATCACTCAGTAGGAATACTGTTGGCAGATGGTAGAGTATTCTTTGCAGGAGGGGGATTATGTGGAAACTGTTCAGTAAACCATCCCGATGCAGAAATTTATAGTCCTCCCTATTTGTTTAATGCTGATGGAAGTCTGGCAAGCAGGCCTTCTATCACTTCTTCCCCATCCAGTGCACCACAGAATAGCCAGGTTACCATCAATACAAATAGGGCTATTGATTATTTTTCCATTGTCAGATATAACTCTGCTACCCATAGCACTAATAATGAGCAGAGAAGAATAGAATTACCCGCAGTTAATCTAGGAAATAACCAGTACCAGGTAAGTATTCCCAATATAAACGTGGCAGTTCCTGGTTTTTACATGCTTTTTGCTGTAGATGCAGAGGGAGTTCCTAGTGTGTCAAAAATCATTCAACTGGATCCTTCAGCTCCTGCTCAGGACAATTGTAACATTCAGGAAGTTAGCTTGGAATATAATCTGAATAACGAAGGCTGGAAACCGGTAATAGCTAATGCATTAGCAGTGAATTCCGGAGATAAGCTACAGCTTTCTGCCAATCCTAATGGCCAAAGTAGCTACGCCTGGACAGGTCCTGCTAATTTCAACCAAACAGGGAATCAGGACGGAGATGTGCTAGTCTCCAATAGTGTCCAGACAAATATGTCTGGTACTTACGAGCTTAGTCTTACCTATAATAATGACTGTTTAAAAACAGCCAGTCTAAACTTAACAGTAGCTGGTCCTCCTGCCCCTAGCTGCGATGCGGCTGGAAATATTTCAGTCTCCTACTGGTATAACGTTTCAGGAGTCAGCATAGAAGATATTCCGTTAAATAGGGCAGCAGATGAGAATAGCTTGTTAACAATATTTGAAACACCGCCGAATACCAATGACAATTATGCAGTCAGAATCAGAGGTTACATATGTGCGCCTATTTCAGGAAACTACATCTTCTGGATTGCCAGTGATGATAATGGTGAGTTTTGGATTAGTACTGATGATGATCCAGTCAATAAATCTCGAGTAGCCTTTGTACCGGGATGGACCCCATCCAGAACCTGGACAAAATTTGGGTCCCAGCGTTCAGGGGCTATTTCACTGGTTCAGGGAGAAAGATATTACGTAGAAGCCCTCATGAAAGAGGGTGGCGGCGGAGATAACCTTGCTATTGGTTGGACTCTTCCGGGAGGACAACTAGAAAGACCTATTCCCGGGAGTTACCTGTCCCCATTTGAAGGGAGTGAGAAAATAGCCCAGACCATTACCTTCAATCCCATTGGGAATAAGGCAGTAAGTTCGCCTCCTTTTCAGGTAAATGCTTCAGCTTCTTCCTCTTTACCGGTAAGTTTGAGTATTAAATCCGGTCCAGCCTCCATTTCAGGAAGTACGATCACCCTGAATGGAAATGAGGGGACAGTAGTAGTAGAGGCCACACAAAATGGAAATAGCATTTATGCTGCTGCTACTCCTGTTACACGAAGTTTTATCGTAAGTGAAGCTACTGCTTGTAATGTGTCTGGTCAGATTTACCAGGAAGTTTGGGAAGAAATTGGAGGAGGGAACAGTGTGTCAGACATTCCGTTAAATACTGCTCCGGACCAAACACGAATGCTGAATATCTTTGAGGTACCTTCTGGTGCAGGAGAAGCATATGGAACCAGGGTAAGTGGATTTATCTGCCCACCGCAGACAGGAGCATATACTTTCTATATAGCCTCTGACGATAATGGAGAACTTTGGCTAAGTACTGATGATAAAGCTGCTAATAAGCGGAGGATAGCCAATGTACCTGGCTGGACGGCTCCCAGAGAGTGGGATAAGTTTGGGCAGCAAACATCCTCTCCCATAGAGTTAATAGCGGGTAATTTGTATTATGTAGAAGCCCTGATGAAAGAAGGTGCTGGAGGAGACAACTTAGCGGTAGGTTGGAAACTACCTGATGGCACCTTTGAAAGGCCCATAGCTGGTATTCACTTAGGGCCAAGTGCAGATGCTGGAAAACAACCTCAAAGTATCAACTTTGCTGCTATTCCTAATAAAAAGGTAGACGATCCAGCTTTCAATATTTCTGCTACTGCTTCATCCGGACTTCCTGTGGCTTTTAATATTCTTTCAGGGCCAGCTACCATTTCAGGAAATCAGGTAACCCTTATTGGTACTGCTGGAGAGGTTAGGGTAAGAGCCTCGCAAGCAGGAAATAATACCTTTAACCCAGCAGAAGCGGTTAGGTCTTTCTTTGTGTTTGATGATTCAGACCCAGGATGTAGTGGTACCGGAAGTATCAGCCTGGAAACCTGGAAAAATGTACCAGGTATGGAAATAGCAGATATCCCCTTAAATACTAACCCTACTAGTACAAGAAATATCTCTATTTTTGAAATAGAACCAGATACGGATGATGAGTATGGTAGTAGGATCAGAGGATATATCTGTCCTCCTGTTAATGGGCAGTACACATTCTGGTTGGCTTCAGATGATCATGGAGAATTATGGCTCAGTACAGATAATAACCCTGCTAATAAGCAGAAAATCGCACACGTATTTGGGTGGACTCCCTACAGAACCTGGGACTTCAGAACTTCTCAACAGTCTTCTGCTATCACCCTTGTGGCAGGGCAGCGATATTACATAGAAGCCCTTCAGAAAGAGGGAGGAGGGGGAGATAACCTTTCTGTAGGATGGAGATTACCGGATGGTAGTTTAGAAAGGCCTATACCTGGCGCCAGACTTCTTCCCTTTAGTGTTGGGGCTGGTCAACAGGGGTTTACCAGTCTGGAGGAGAGTAGCTTACTTTCTGAGAATAAAGTTACGGTTTATCCTAATCCAACTAAAGGAACCATTTACTTGAACTGGGATGGATTGGCTAATGCGCCACAATCTTATCAGGTTAGACTATGCGACATGGCAGGAAGGTGTCAGATTGACCAGGAGCTGGCTGTAGAAGGGGCACAGTTAGATGTAAGGAACCTCTCTAATGGCGTCTATCAACTCCTGATAGAAGCGGGGAGTTACCGACAAGTAAGTCGGGTCATTATTATGGAATAAGCGCAATGTACTATAATGTTGAAAATGGGCCGGAGAGTGTTACACCCTCCGGCTTTTATTTATCTGGAGACTATTAACTGCTTTGCGTATTTCTTGGCGCCATTAGATACAGAGACTACATATACCCCCTGAGCCCATTCTCCCACTTCTACCCGCTTACTTTTGTTAGATCTTATCTTATCTCTGAGTATGGATATCCCTGCCAGATTGATGATGTCCAGCTGATAGATAGAAGGATCCGCACCCACCACATCATTCAGATCCAGAAAGGTAAAATTGGCGTTCTGCTCCAGTTCATACCACCTTTCATCAGGATCTCTTAATAAGACATTTGTGTAGTCAGTAGTAGGGTTTGGATAGACAATCAATTCTGAATTAGATGAATCTTTCGCCAGATCCAGTTCAACAATGTAGGAGTAATCGTAGCTTTCATTTACAAAGATTTCTTTCAATCTGTAGTACAGCCTTGGCTCATTCAGAGAAGTCACATTTGGGTCGATATATTCATACACCGTTTTCTGGGTGGTATTTCCCCCTAATGCCGGTGTAGCGCCCACTTCTCCAAACTGTAAACCGTAGGGAGATCTTTCTATTTCGAAAATCTCGGAGTTTTGCTCATATGCAGTAACCCACTCCAGCTTGGCATCATTCCCCACCAGAGTTACATCAAATCTCAGCCACTTGGAAGGAGCATCTTCCGAGATATTAGCAATGGTAAAAGCTACATAATCATCAGGAACCAGAATATTAGAAGACACGGTTCCGTTTTTAAGGTCGCCACTTACATTAGTTTGACTGAGGTAGGCCCACTGATCACCATCCCAGCCTGCTACGCCCAGTTGGCTAACCTCTTCTGCAATCTCAGCTATCTCACTCTTTTCATCCCACATGAGGGTGATTCTGGTAGGTTCTGACCCTTTTATATCCCAATAACCACCCTGATGAACACGGGTGATGAAATTCTTCTCAAAGGCTATAGTAGAAAAAGGCCCTCCCAGCGGTAAGCCAGCATCATTAGGATTCTCATTAAAGTAGGCTGCTTCATACACATCTGTAGGATTTCTAGGATATATGATGGCAGTCATAAGCCTATTTCCATCCCCAATAGGAAAAGCAAAACTCTCAGCTCCTGTTTTTCTCACATATCCATCCACATGTGAACGCGACGATACCTGGCCATGTATGGCGCCTTCCATAAAGTGGACTGTTTGAGTAGGTGTATTCCTGTCAGTCCTTATCAGACCTTCATTGAAAGAAAGACTGTTAAAAACTTGAAGTTCATTTTCTACCTTTATCCCTCCTGGATTATCTACCACCACATTAAACCATGAAATAGGTTTTGTCCCTCCAAGGGTCTGAGCAGTATCTGCATCATTTACCAGATATGAGGTACCCTGGATACATTCCCCACAATTCATGGTACCATCATTGGTTACATCGCCTCCGAAATAGGCCTGCCCTTCATTTTCTATGGTAGCAGAACTGGTATTTATAAAGTTCATACCATAATAAACGACTTGATTAGGATTGATTTTCATGTAAAACCCATTTAGGAAGTCGGAAACCAAATAAGCTGCCAAGGCAACCACCACTGCGCCTCCGGCTCCCCAGGCCAGTCTTGTTTTTAATTTATTGGTTATTCCGGTTTGGAGAGAATTTCGATTTCTCATGAATATTCAAAACTTATGGTCTCAGCAGGAAACGGAAGGTTTCAGGACTACTGCTATTTTTTCACAAGAAAATATCTTTTGTTCTCAATTAATTGTTTAGTTGGGGTGGATACTAACAGTGCAGCAGGAAAGTTAGAAAGGCCTAAAAATTGTCGGGCTAACACCTTCCTATTTACTGAATAGGGCACTTTTTAAAAGAGATTCTTAAGATAAGGACAAGTCTGGACCAGTTTTTGGGAAGTAGTAATTCGAAGACCGAATTAATTTATGGATTTATCTCTAAGGAATAATTCCCCTATTTTAACTCGGTAGTAGGATCTTCAGCTCTTCAATCCTATACTATGTGAACAGCTAGTATATGTTAAGAAATGCCCTTTTTGCCGGATTTATGTTGCTACACGCATTGCTGATGGCACAACCTACTGACAGAAAACGTCAGGGGTATATGGATGTCTTGCTCAATCTTTTCCCGGACTATAAGCATCCATGGGCACAACAGGTTCCCCTAAGCCCACTGGATAGCACCTTTGAAGACTGGGTATACAGAACTGGAGAATTACCTCCGGATTTCTCCAGGCTTACTTCCTCTTACCAACTTCCTGATCCTATTACCTTTAGATTTTCCGATAGTAATGGCTCCTCACCTTCTTCTGCAGGGACATGGTTTGAACAAAGAAATATTCTTAAAAAAGGGCTGAAGTATTGGATAACCGGGAGTACCCCACCACCACCACATAGGGTCAGAGTTAAACAGCAGAAAACATATGCACGTGAAAATATTCGTATCATAGAGTCCAGGATTTATTGGGAAGCGGATAGCAGTATTTCTTTGGGAGTGGAGCTTTTTCTTCCTGAGGGGGAAGGGCCTTTTCCGGTCATTCTTACGCCAGGATATAGTGGAGAAAGCTGGATGAGTTTGCAGTCGGGCCTGAGAAGGGGATATGCAGTTTGCTTATATCATGCTTGTGATGATAAGGATGATACAGATTCTTTTGCTGCTTTCTACTACCCCAAATATGATTTTTCTCGCATTACACGCAGAGCATGGGCCTCACACAGAGCCTTAGACTACCTTGAAAGTCTGTCTTATATAGACATGAGCCAAACCGCCATCATGGGCTTGTCCAGAGATGCCAAGCAAGTATTCATTGCGGCGGCCTTTGATGAAAGAATTCAGGCTACGGTTCTTTGTAGTGGAGGCACCGGTGGAGAGATCCCTTTCAGGTACACAGGAGAAATGTTTGACAATGAGAGTATAGCCGCCATTACTACCAATTTTCCTGACTGGTTTCATCCCAGGCTAAAGTTCTTTGCAGGAAGGCCTAACTACCTACCGGTAGATCAGCATTTTTTCTCTGCCCTTATTGCTCCCCGACATTTATTATTTAGCTCATCCAGATTTGAGCATTATGGAAATCCTAAAGGGATACAGGAACATTACGCCCAGGCGAAGTCCGTATTTGCAAAAGTGGGTGCAGAGGATCATATCCGGCTTCATCTCAGGTCAGGTTTACACAGACCAGCTATTAGGGACATGGAAATTTATGTAGACTTTTTTGATACGGCCTTTGGGAGAAAAGATAGTTTAACGCTAGAAGGAGAAGGTTTATACAACTTCAGTTTTCATTCTTGGCAGGAAAGAAGAAGGGAGTATATAGATCCGGAAATGTTTAGCAGTAAAAAACTAAAAGACTTAAGCTGGAATCCTGACAGGAAATTGCCCCTAACACTTGAAGAATGGAGGACTAAAAGAAAGCAGGTCCAGAAAGAAACCCATAGGTTAATGGGCAAAGCAGATGCACCTGAATCCTTTAGCCAAAGGGTGGGGGAAGACTATCTGAAAAAACTCATTGGGTTTCCCAAGTTGGAGAAGAATATCCATAGAGAACCTCTTCACCTGGGAGAATTATATTACAAAACAGATTCTCTGGGAAAGCCTGTATCAGATGCCTATCCGGTAGTCATATTTCTGCATGAATATGCCTATTCCAGTGGATACAAAAGAAATGTAGAGGAGCTATTTACGCCCTTGCTGGAACAGGGCTTTGCCATTTATGCTTTTGATCTTCCTGGTTTTGGAAGCAGACTAGAGGAGGTAGGGGACTTTTATGCCCGTTATCCTCAATGGTCGCTCATGGGGGCTATGGTTTCGGATGTCAGACATGGTTTATCAGTTCTTACGGCTCATCCCTTACTAGACAAAAAGCAATTCTATGTCTTGGGTTTCTCATTAGGAGCTCAAGTAGGAACTATTTCTGCTGCCTTGGATAACCGCATTAAGGGGATGATCAGTATTTGTGGGGTACATTCTCTCAGGCAAGCTGGTAAACATCCGGAAAAAGGCTTACTATCTATATCTGCCAATATCCATGGACTCATCCCAAGATTAGGATTCTTCGAAGGGAGTGAGGAAAGGATACCTACAGATTTTGACGAATGGATGGCTTGCATAGCACCCAGACCCCAACTAGTAGTAGGTGCTACCTGGGACCAGTACGCTGATATGCGGGAGCTACAGCAAATGTCTACAGAGGTGAAGAAAATTTATGGTTTGTACGGAAAAGAGGAGAAATTCCATTTTGAACAGGTACATGACTTCCACCGTATGTCTGCCGAAATGAGAGCCAAAGCCATAGAATGGCTACTCAAACAGAGCCAGTCAAGTTCCCGATTTTAGGATTAGACGGTTTCAGCAGAAAACCACTTTTCCAGAATACCTCTCAGGGCTTCCATTCTTACCGGCTTAGCGAGAAAATCATCCATGCCCGCCTGCATACAGGCCTCCCTATCTTCCTTCATGGCATTGGCAGTCATGGCAAATATGAGAGGTCTTTTCTCACTTGGTCTTTTTAAATAACCACTAATAATTTGTCTGGTAGCACTGATTCCATCCATTTCCGGCATTTGCATATCCATCAGAATCAGGTCATAAGGGACCATCTTCACTGCTTCTACGGCTTCCAGTCCATTAGAAGCTACCTCTATTTCCAAGCCCAGTTTTTGTAGCATTTTCCCAGCTACTCTTTGGTTGACAGGATTGTCTTCAGCTAGCAGAATTTTTAGCGGTACCAGGTTTGGCTTCTCAAAGCTGTTTGTGGTTTTCTTCTTATTTGAACTTGTCTCTTTCTCAGGATTTAGTCCTCTGGAAATGGCATGAAATAGCTGGGCTGCTCTGGCGGGTTTACTGATAAAGGAGCTGAATACCTCCTTGTCAGACTCACTTTCTACATTGTAGGCGGAGCTTAACATGATCAGCGGTAGATCTTTACTGAAGGGAGATTTCTTAACCAGATGCGCAAGCGCTGAACCACTCAATTCTGGCATATTCATGTCAAATATGGCCAGATCGAACTTATGCTTGTGAGATAGAATGTCCAGGGCTGTATGGGGGAGGGTAGTTTGAAAGGTTTCCAATCCCCATTTTTCACACTGTATTTTCAGAATCTTCAGGTTGGTAGCGTTATCATCCAGAAGTAGGACCCTTTCACCTTTGAATAGGTGGCTGGCCATCTGTTTGTAGGTTTCCTTGGCAGAAGCCTCAGGTGCCTGAATGGTAAAATGGAAGCTACTTCCTTTTTGATATTCACTTTCTACCCAGATGCTACCACCCATGAGTTCTGTCAGTTTTTTACAGATAGCTAAGCCCAAGCCTGTTCCTCCATACTTTCGGGTGGTAGAAGCATCTACCTGAGAGAAGGAAGTAAAGAGTCGCTGGATCTTGTCCTCCGGTATTCCAATACCCGTATCCTTTACGGAAAACTGCAGGGTGTGGAGGTTATTCTCATAGCTAATATGCTTGACAGAAACATATATTTCTCCCTGATGGGTAAACTTAATGGCATTATTGACCAGGTTTACCAGGATCTGCCTGAGACGGGTGATATCACTCAATATAGCTGCTGGTACTTCCTCATGTACATAATACATGAGCTCCAGCCCTTTTTCATGGGCTTTGGCGGAAAGCAGTTCCAGGGTATCCTCTATGGGTTCATTTATTTCAAAGGGTTCCTTCTCCAGTTCTAGCTTCCCAGATTCTATTTTGGAGTAATCCAGTATATCATTGATGATGGAAAGTAGGGCCTCTCCTCCCATCCTGACGGTTTTGACAAAATCTTGCTGTTCCTCATCTAGTTCAGTTCCCACTAATAGGCCCGTCATCCCTATCATGGCATTTAATGGGGTTCTGATCTCATGGCTCATGGTAGATAAAAACTGGGCCTTAGCTTTAGAGGCTTCTTCTGCTTTTTCTTTTGCGTCCCTTAGCTGCTGTTCTACTTTCTTTCTCTGAGAGATCTCCTGGAATAATTCCTGATTCTTTTTTTCCAGATAGGCCGTTCTCTCTTCTACTTTTCTTTCCAGCCCTTGAGAATAGTTCTCCAGGGAAGATTGTTTACGGCCAATGAGATAAGCGAAGAATCCCAGGAACAGAGGGGCTGAGGCTATGACCCAGTGGAGGACCTGATTAGCAAAAAGGAGGGAAAGACCTTCTTGAGTAAATGGGAGTTGGTTATGAAAGAGGTCATAAGTAACGGAAGCTGCTGGGAAGAGGAAGCCAAACAGTACGCCTAATAGGGCATACTTTGCCGTTGTTGAGAGAAAGGTCATTATCTACACTTAATCAAATGCCTGATAGTCAAAATTATATAGGCAAAATAAATGTTGGTGTAGTGTGAAATAGGCAGATTTCACTAGGCTTATTACAGACCTTATAGTTCTTCTAAAAAAGTCCCTGCTCTGGTGAGAACAGGGACTGTAATTATATAGGTAGTCTTGTTACTTCTGAGAGTAAGAGCAGTTCATAAAGAAGGTTTTTTCTCTTCTATTGGTATTTTCAACCGTAGAATAGAACTCATTCAGGTATTGCTTAGAAAGAGACTTTTGGTAGAGAGATAAATGTTCAGAATTAGTGTATAGAGCATATATTTGCTCTTTCTTTTCAATTACAAGATCTATTACCTCCTGTAATACCTGTGGATCTGGACATCTTCCCTGGTAATATCTCTCTCTTACTTCATTAATGGGAAGCTTATCATCAGGTACTGCATAAGAAGTATTCACCAGTCCAGAATAATCAAAGTCATAAGGTATTACATACAGACTTTGATCAGCAAAATTATCGGGCCTCATCAGCTTTACATTATGTAGATTAGGAATAGCCCAGTCTGTATTCCCTATCATGTATTGGAACATGTTTACAAGGGTCATCTGATAACTCTCACACATGGCCTGTCCCAGTCTTTCAGTTTCAAGTTCTAGGCATTTGTTTCTACCCACCATATGTTTAGTAGGCTCTATGATTATACCCGGCTTAGTGAATGGCTTTTCTTTCCCTTCAGAATCTATATAAGTGATGTTAAGGAGCTGTGCCTTGAAGCTTTTTTCAGTCAAGAGATTCATGATTTTGTAGGCATAGTACTCCTGATAGATATATTGTTCGTATGAATTTGAGTTTCTACAGTTGGTTACCAGTTTCACCTTCTTTAGCGGAAATTCCTGAGAAGCATTGAATTCAGTATCCTTGAAGTTCATTTTGATGGGAGGAAGGAAACAATGCTTTCTTCTGAACTCACCTCTGGCCTTAATTCTGATGTTTTTTTCCATCAGCATATCCTCTCCTGCATAGTAGGATATGGTGGCAGGCTGGTATTTACCTTCGAATTTCTCCTTCCTCAGTCTCTTAAAATCAAAGGTCAAAGTGATATTTAATGCTTCATCACTTTGAAATAGACTAAGAGTGTCTGGAATAACG